>NZ_JTKZ01000508.1:0-359 GCF_000799035.1 Delftia sp. ZNC0008 | reverse complement strand
GAGAAGAAATCTGGACCGACGAATACGGCCGCATCAAGGTGCAGTTCCACTGGGACCGGCTGGGCAAGAAGGACCAGAACTCCAGCTGCTGGATCCGCGTGGCCACCAACTGGGCCGGCCCGGGCTTTGGCGCCATCTCCATCCCCCGCATAGGGCATGAGGTGGTGGTGGACTTCCTCAATGGCGACCCCGACTATCCGCTGGTCACGGGCTGCGTCTACAACGCGGCCAACATGCCGCCCTGGGCGCTGCCGGCCAATGCCACGCAATCGGGCATCAAGACCCGATCGAGCAAGGATGGCAACCCGGGGTCAGGCATGAAGAACGGCCCGGGCGACGCCAACGCCATCCGCTTCGAG
>NZ_JTKZ01000600.1:0-3435 GCF_000799035.1 Delftia sp. ZNC0008 | reverse complement strand
CTGCCGCCTCGGCCGCCTCGGCCGCCTCCTCGGCATGGTGCTCGGGCGTCATCCAGTGCGTGATGGCTTCCTGGAACACGGCCAGCGAACCCGTGAGGAACACCGCGAACAGCAGCCACGAAAACCACAGCCCGCACCAGGTATGCAGCCAGGCCTGGGCCTGGCGGAAACCGCCCGTGGCAGCGCCGCTGCCGGGGACCTTGCTGATCTGCGCCTTGGCCATCTCAGCCTCCCGCGCCATTGCGCGCCAGCAGCAGCGCGGCGCCGCCCATCAGCGCCGCAGGCACCAGCAACCCCAGCCAGACCCGGCCCGCCGAAACCGGCGAGAACGCCCAGATCACCGCCAGCGCGTGCAGCGCAAAGCTCCACTGCATGCCGGCGATCACGGCATCGACACGCGCGCCGGGCAGCGCAGCGGCCAGGAAGGCCGCCAGCGCGCTGGCCAGCGCATAGCCGCCGAAGACGGCGGCCAGCAGGCGGGACAGGACAAGCAGGCCCGGATGGACGGGCCTGTCGGCCTGGGTGATATCTGCAGGATCAGCGGGTTGGGATTGGGGCATGTAATGGGTATTCGGATAAGCACAGGAACGCACGAATGCGTGCAAACAAGGGGCCAAAACGGATGCCGTGATGCGGCGGCCTTCAAGGCCCTCCTCATACATGACAAACGAGATCGAAAAAAAGGCCAGCCGCAATGGTTTTCGCCATTGCGGCCAGTGGCCTGGGTCGGACTGGGGCGGGCCCTCATGGACCCCGCCCCGGCCCTCAGAAGGTGCCGCGCAGCGTCAGCACCGCATTGCGCGGCTTTCCATAGAAATTGCCGCCGCTCGCATAGCCCACGGTCTGGTAGTACGTCTTGTCAAAGATATTGTTGAGATTCAGGGAAACCGTCCAGCGCGGATCGATCCGGTACTGCACCATCGCATTGATGACCGAATAGCCGCCCTGGGTGAAGTTGTAGCGGCCGACTTCATTCCAGTCGGCGTCATACAGCGTATCGCGCACATGGTGCTTGCTCTGGATATGGGCGCTGCCGCCAATCTTCCAGCGCGACAGCTCGCCCGGCAGCACATAGGCCGTGGACAGCTTGAGCAGATGGCGCGGCGTGATGCTGCTGTAGGGCGCGTCCTCGGTCTTGTCGCGCGTGGTGGTGTAGGTGTAGCCGGCCGCGATCTGCCAGCCCGGGCGCAGCTCGCCGCCGATCTCGGCGTCAAAGCCGCGGCTGGTCACCTTGCCCTGCGGCAGAAAGCAGCAATTGCCCGACCATTCCTCGTGATTGCTCGGATAGCGCGTATCCGTCACCGCCGTGCCCGTGCGCACCACGTTGAAAAGGCTGAATGTGGCATTGAGCCGGCCATCGGCCAATTCGCCCTTGAAACCGGCCTCATAGCTCTTGCCCTTGACCGGGTCCAGCGAATTGCCCGGAGGAGGCCCCGACTTGGACAGCGCCTGCGGCTTGAGAATCGAGGAATAGCTCAGATACGCCGACCATTGGTTGTTCAGGTCATAGATCACCCCGCCATACGGCGTGAACTTGGCCGGCTCGGAAAAGCGGCTGCCCGATGCCAATTCCCACTGGCCCGCCGCATTCAGCGACTCATAGACCTGGTTGAAGCGGTACTTGGCATAGCGCGCGCCCACAATCACATGCAGGCGGTCCGTCGGATGCAGGCGCAATACGCCATAGCCGCCCGACTGGTCCTGGCCCCAGGGGTTGTAGCGGCGCGAGATCTCGCCGGCCGGCGCGGGGCGCCAGGCGCCGGGGTTGTAGACATCGATGGGCTCCACGCCCGTGGCATCGGTGGAATAGCCCACGTTCCAGAAGCTCTCCACCTTCTGCCGGTCCATGCCCAGCAGGATCTCGTGCGTGCGCCCGCCCAGGTCGAAGCTGCCGGCCAGGCTGGCGTCCAGCACGGTCTGCCGGTTCTCGTACAGGTAGTGGCCGCCGCCGTTCCAGTTCACGCCCAGGCCGGTTGCGGGGTCCAGCGCGCCATAGCCGAACACCGTGGAGCCGTCATAGCTGGACTTGCTGCGGGTCAGGTTGAGCTTGCCCTTCCAGCGTGCGGAAAAGCGGTGCTCCAGCGCGCCGAACAGCTCGCTGTTGTCCTTGCGGCCCGTGGCCCAGGGCTGGGTGAAGCTGGTGTGGCGCGGCAGGCCGATATCGCTGCCGTCGCTGTAGCGCGGCACGTCGCCGCCGCCATCGCCGCGCGTGCGGATCTTGCTGCGGCTCATGCCCACGGTCAGCAGGGTGTCTGGCGTCAGGTCCGCCTCGACCACGCCGTAGAACTGGGGAGCGCGCGTGTGCTTGATGTCCACGAACTGGTCCGTGTCCTGGTAGGACAGCACGGCCCGGCCGCGCACCCGGCCATCGAGGGCCAGCGGCCCCGTGGCATCCACCATGGTCTGGTAGTTGTTCCAGCTGCCGATGGACTGCTGCACCACGAAGCGCGGCTCGGCCAGCGGCTTCTTGCGCACGATGTTGATGATGCCGCCCGGGTCGCCCACGCCACCCAGCAGGCCCGAGGCGCCGCGCATCACCTCCACGCGGTCGTAGAAGTCCATGCTCTGGTTGACGCTGTAGGTGTACTGGGCGATGTTCAGCGGCGCGCCGCCGTCGATCTGCATGCTGTCGATCTGGAAGCCGCGCGAATAGAAATAGGTGGAGTCGAAATTGATCTGGCTGGTGGTGATGCCGGGCGTGGCGGCCAGCGCGTCGCGGATGTCGGTCATGCGGCGGTCGTCGAGCTGCTGGCGCGTGATCACCGACACCGATTGCGGGATCTCGCGGAACGACTGGTCCGTCTTGGAGGCGATGCTGGTCACGCGGCTGGTGTACGAGCCCGTGCCCTCGGTCGTGCCGTCGATGGCCCGGCGCGCGCTCACCCGCACTTCGGCCAGCGTCTTTTCGATGGCGGCGACGGGCTGCACGGTCAGCGTGCCCTCTTGCACATGGCCCTGCAGGCCGCTGCCGGCCAGCAAATCATCCAGCGCCTGGCGCAGCGGCAGCTCGCCCCGTACCGCCGGCGCCTGCCGCTGGGCGGCCAGCGAGGGCGTGAACACCAGCTGCAGTCCGGCCTGCCGCGCGAACTGGTCCAGCGCGCTGGCCAGCGGCTGCGCCGCTATGTCGAAGCGCAGCGTCTGTGCGGCCGGCTGGGCCAGCGCCGCCTGCAGCGGCATGGCCAGGCCCAGGCAGAGCACGGCATGGGCCAGCGGATGGAGGGCGGCACGGCAGGCGCCCGAAGAAGGGAAAAGCGGATGCATGGAAATCGTCCTTGGCAGTGATGGAAGGGACCCACAGGGATCACTGCCATGACGACTGGCCAGGAAAACTCCTGAAAAACAATGTGCGCCCCGCTGCCGTGCGCATGCAGTTGCTCTTGCCACCGTCACGCCTCAGCCCGCCGCGGCCACCAGCAGGCCGCCATCGGCCTGCCT
>NZ_JTKZ01000247.1:0-428 GCF_000799035.1 Delftia sp. ZNC0008 | reverse complement strand
GCGCAGGCTGTCCATGCCGCTGCTGGTGCTCTGGGGCGAGGAGGGCGTGGTGCACCGCTGCTTCGATCCGCTGCGCGAGTGGCAGCTCGTGGC
Source organism: Delftia sp. ZNC0008 (assembly GCF_000799035.1). Lineage (NCBI taxonomy): Bacteria > Pseudomonadati > Pseudomonadota > Betaproteobacteria > Burkholderiales > Comamonadaceae > Delftia > Delftia sp. ZNC0008. The sequence goes on along the minus strand of NZ_JTKZ01000247.1, from coordinate 335 downwards.
CGACGATGTGCGCGGTCGGCCACTGGCCTGTGGGCACTACATTGCCGAGGAGGCGCCCGACGCACTGCTGGACGCGGCTCTGCCATTTCTGTTGCAGGCCGGGTGAGTGCGGTCATTGCTGGCTTTCGGGACTGCATTCAGGCAAGCCGGCAAAAAAGGGCAAAGAGGGCAAAGGTGCATTCGCCCCATATCTGCGGAGACATAGCGTTCTCCATGGATTCAATTGGTATGCCAATCGTGTCCGGAAAAGGTAAGCAATTGAAAAAACCGCATGCCTGCTGCCCGCATGCAATGCCCAGGTCCCAATCCTTGAAAGCCGCTGGAGACAAGGCCTG
>NZ_JTKZ01000086.1:0-4783 GCF_000799035.1 Delftia sp. ZNC0008 | reverse complement strand
CACCTCGACCCAGCGCCGATACCAAAGCTCGGTCAGGCACAGCTGCTTGTTGGTGCGGTCGTACCAGCGCGCCTCCTCCACCGTCCAGCCGCGCGCGTCCTGGCCGGCATTGGTCAGGCCCGTGGAACTTCCGCCCTGGTTGGCCAGTCGCCCCGGGTAGCCCTGCTGCCACCAGGTGGCACCATTGCGGCCACAGGACAGGATCAGCTCGCGCGCCTGCGGAAATGCGCGCGCGATGCGCTCGGGATGCAGCCATTTGTCCCGCTTGAAATACCGCGCGTCGCTGAGGTCCCACTCTTCCGCCGTCCAGTCCCAACGCACCTCGCTACGGCGCACGACCGCGCATTTGTAGCGGTACTGTGTCGGATCGCTCACGCGCTGCACGCCCACGCAGCCAAAGCCCACGGCAGCCTGGGGCCGGAAGGCATCGCTGCAGGCATCGTCGGCATGGGACTCGCGCTCGGCCTCGTTCAGCTCGACGTTGAGCGCGTCGGCCACATCCTTGCTTCCCGTCTGGCCATTGGCCGTGACACGCCAGTCCGTGCGCGTGGTCTGCTCGTAGCCCGTGAGCGCGCGCAGTGTGGGCCCGATGCGATCCTCAATGGCCGGCGGAATGCCCTGCTCCTTCATGGCGTTCAGCAGCTCGGTGTCCAGCTGCTTGCCGTCCGCATAGTCCATCTCCTTGTCCGCCGCGATGCGCCAGGGCGGTTCCTCGTCCATCTCGCGCAGCCATTCCGTGTATTCGTGGAGCGACACTTCGCCCTCACCCATGCGCAGATCGTCATCCCCGGCATCCAGAGAGCCCTCGGATTCGGGCGAGTCCACGTCCATCGTGCTGGTGTTGATCAATTGAGCCTCCAATCGGTCTCTTCGGGTTCTTCGTATTCGTGGCGCTTGCTGCCGGGCTCAGGGATGCCCTCGACAAAGGTCATTGCCACCGCGTCACCCTTGTCAGGGGAGCGGCCCAGCGCCTTGCGGATTTCGTCCTTGGACAGCATCTGGATCGCCGCGACCCGGCCCAGGGTCACCACCTTGTAGCGAACGGCTGTCAGGTCGGCCAGCAACTCAGGATCTGGCGGCAGCGCAATGGGGTTGGGGTTCGTCGGGTCCAGGGCCTCGCGCAGCAGCCAGTACATCTCCGCGCGCCGGTTCCGGAAGCGCAGATTGCCCGCCTTGGTCATGGCGTTGGACGTTTCCGAGCCGTTGACCGCAAGCACCAGCAGGTTCAGGCCCACGATGAAATCCAGCGCGCTGGAACCGATGCCGATGCTGTCCACGCAGATGCACGCGCCGTCGCGCACCAGCGGCACCACAAAGCCCGCAGCCGTCGGCCCGTCCTTGGTCACCGCGCCAGGAGCGCTGACCAGTTCATCGAACCAACTGCCATGGCGCCGCGCCGCCGAAGTCTTGTCGATGCCGCCGCGCGCCGGGTCCAGGCCCAGGGCCGTCATGCCGCCCTTGGCCTCGCGCGGCTTCCACCGAGCCTGCGCCGCCTTCACCCATTCGGTGGGGATAACCTGCCAGGCCGGGTCTGCGCTGCCCGCGTTGAAGTCGCCGTTCAGCATCTTGCTGCGCAGCGGCTCGGGCAGGGACTGCAGAGTGGCCTTGTAGCCCGTGGACAGGAGGAACAGGTTGTCGTTGACGCTGGAGGGGATGAAGGTACGGCTCTTGGGCGTCATCAGGTCCGGGCCGACCATCACGGGCTCAGGGCCAGGCACCTCCTGGTCCTCGCCTTTCTCGTTGGTCACGAACCAGCGCAGCTCGCCCGGCTTGGCCGGGTTCGGGTGGGACGGCTCAAGCCACGGCGCCCAGAAGCGCTTCACCCACTCGCCCTCAGGCTCAGTCGGCGGATTGCCCGCGCACACCACGCGCTGCCGGATGGTCGGGTCATCGGTGCGAAGCCAGCCGATCAGGGAGCGGAACTGCAGCTCGGTGAAGTGGGTGATCTCATCGAAGCCCTTGAAGTCGTGCGCGCGGCCCTGGTACTTGATCCAGTCGCCCGGCTCCTTCACGCTGCCCAGCTCCAGGACCTTGCCCTGTGGCAGCCGCCAAATGCCGTCTTGGCTGTTGTAGCCATCGCGCGTGCCCAGGATCGAGGTCATGCGCTCTTCAATGCCGGTCAGCTGCACGGACTGGCGCCGGAAGATGATGCTGTGCTTTTGCTTGGTAAGCGGCAGGCCAAGCAGCAGATCGGTCTTGCCGCCGCCGGCCGCGCCGCCGTAGAAGACGATATCGGCGTCGGATTCGAAGGCCACGGTCTGGGGCCCGGGCTGCGGCACCCAGATGGGCGCATCGCCAGACAGCAGCAGGGAGTCCAGTTCCGCGCGCGTGTCCGCGTCCAGCCCCTTGAGCAGATCCAGGATGTCGGCCGTGGTCAGCGCAGGCGTGGTCATTTCTCACCCCGCTTCGCCGCGAGCGTGGCCGCGCCGGGGCCGCCATTGAGCAGAGCCGCGAGCCGCACCGCCCGCTCAGCATCGGTCATCTGCTTGAGCATGAAGGGGTCGCTCTTCTGCTCGTTGTCCTTCTCGTAGAGGCCGGTGTGTTTGAACAGCTTCTCCAGGATGGCCACCTTGTCGTGGAACATGACCTCGATGCCGTACTTTCCTTCCTTAGCTCCCGCATACAGCGCACGCGCCGGGGTGCTGAGCCTGCGCGTGTCCTTCGTCACCACGCGCGAATGACCATCGCCACCGCACTGCGGGCAGTCTGGGCTGGGCTCCAGCAGAGGGTTGAAGCCAATGCCGCCCTGCTCATCGAACTCATCGGGCGCGTTGCCCTTCACGGCCCACAGCTCACGGTCGGCGTTCATCTCGCCCACGGTGCGCTGGTATCGGTTGCCCTCGCCGAAGCAATGGCGGCAGCAGCCGGTCTTGACCTCGACCAGCTCACGGGGATCGGCGACCAGGATGTTCAGTGCCTCGGTGAGCACGCGGTCAGCACTCACCTGGGTGCGCTCCTGCTGCTGCTTCCGTGCCTCTGCGATTGCCGCTTGCAGGTAAGGTTTTGCTAGGTTTTCCGTAGCAATCTGTTTGGCCGTATGCACGCTGTAGCCGGCGCGGACGGCGGCCTGGGCACCGTTGAGGTCCACCAGGTACTCCTCCACGAAACGCTGCTGCTTCGGAGTCAGGGCTTGGCCATCGTGCGTCTTGGCCGGTGGCGCCCTGCGAGTGGGCTTCTTGACCGCTGGGCGCTTCGCAGGAACGGCAGAGCCTGCGGCCTTCTTCGCGGCAGCAGGCTTCTTGGGTGCAGGTTTCTTTTGAGGCTCGGACTTGCCGGCAGGACTTTGGGCCATAGCAAGCAGTGTTCGCAGGCACCAAGTGGCTGTCGAACCCTGGCAGGAGGCAGGCCTGCAGGTTGAAAGCAGGATAGAAAATCCCGGAGCCGCGTACACGCAATTTTCGTGTATCATCTGTGTACACGCTTTAATCGTGTAGCACATCCAAGGGGGCATCCCCAAGTGCTTTTACTAACTCCGCAACAAAGGTTCCCAAATGGATCTCACTGAATACCGCAAAGCCATCAAGGACTCTTGCATATCCGTTATCGAAAATTGGTGTCGTGCTACTCGCATTAGCATCGACACTCACAAGTCCATCAATAGTGGTCGCACCGCTATTTCTGAGGAAATCGAAGGCCGTATTAAGAAGTACTTTCAGGAAGCTAAGGAGCACGCGGACGCACTCTGCGCGGCGGTCAAAAAAGAACTCCTGTTGATTCAACCTGGAATTACGCACAATATTGATGAAGAGACTTTTCACATCACGTTTTCCAAGACAGATGGATCTACAATTTTTCTTGAAAACCGGGGTGTTGATAGCATGAATTGCTGGCGGGTGTACCACATGCACTGCCCTACCAAAAGGGACCCTGCTTTGTTCTTGCGTTCCCGGACTATGGGTTGGCACCGCGATGGGCAAGCCAGTCCTGAGTACACGTGGTACTTGTGGCGCGGCCCGTTCCAAGACGGGCTCCAGAGCTATTCGAATCTCATCAGCGCAAAGCTTCTGCGCGAGTGTCTGTCTGCCACTATCTAAGAAAGTAGATCACCTTGGCGGGGGTCAGTTTTCCTCCCGCCTTTCAAAGCCTTTATCTCGCGCTCAAGCGCCCGTCGTTTGGCAACCTCCTCCAGTAATTGGTCTTGTAATTCCGTGACGCGTGTCAGCGCCGTGTGTTCAAGGGCCACCCCGGCCAAGCCTTGGCCAAGGCGCGCGGCCTCAGGACGGACGAGGTGCAACACATGCTCGCCGATCTCCACCATGGTTCGCCCGTCGTTGAGGTGCACGATGACCACGTGCCGCGCTGGCCCGTGCTGGTGCACAGGTCGGTAGCACTGCTTCACCGCCGCAATCATCCCCTCGCCACGCAGCACCTTGATGCGGTCGTCCACTGTGGTGAGGTTTAGGCCCGTCATCTTGTGGATGCGGTCGCGCGTGGGCTCTTCGCCGGCCTCGTGCAACTGGCGGATCGCCTCGTAGACCTGCGTCAGCGTGGGCACGGCCTCGACCGCGCCCGTGTCCGGATTGCCGCCGGCTGTCTTGTGGATTGTGCTGGTGGTGGCTTGGTTCATGCGGTTTCACTCCAGAGGGGCAGACGTTGTGGCCATTGGCCGGATGCAAGAATCGTGTGGCGGGTGATGCGGCCCCACTCGAGGCCGTAGTCCCGGTGGGCTTCGCGGCCGCCGTCAACAAGTCGGTATTGGTCGTAAGCGACGTGGCATCCCTCGATGCCCGGCCGGGTGCAGCACAGCGGGAATCCGGTGCGGTCGTCTGTCTTGAGCGCGAAG
>NZ_JTKZ01000111.1:0-10068 GCF_000799035.1 Delftia sp. ZNC0008 | reverse complement strand
CCGCGTCGAGCTGGCCGGCAACGCGGCGCCGCTGCGCAACGTGACCTGCGCCGTCGGCGGCAGCCCGCTGGAGCGCATGCCGGGCGGCGCTGCCTGGAAGCAGCGCTATGACCAGCGCTTTGCCGACCAGTACCAGGTCTTCAGCCCCTACGCCTACGATGCCACCATGGTGCTGGCCCAGGCCATGGTGCGGGCCGACTCCATCCGGCCCGATGCCTATATCCCCTATCTGCGCCAGACCCGGTATGAGGGCGTGACGGCGCCGATTGCCTTCACGCCCCAGGGCGAGCTGCAGGCGCCGGTGGTCACGCTGTACCACTACGCGCAGGGCGTGCGCAAGGCGCTGCCCTGACGCGCTGACAACGTGGCTGCCGAACACCCTTTCTTGCCGCAGGCCGACGACGAGGCCTGGATGCGCGCCGCCCTGGAGCTGGCACGCGCCGCTGCCGGGGCGGGCGAGGTGCCCGTGGGCGCCGTCATCGTCAAGGACGGCGCCATCATCGGCCGGGGCCGCAACGCGCCCGTGGCCCACGGCGATCCCACGGCCCATGCCGAGGTGCTGGCGCTGCGCGATGCGGCCGCGCACCTGGGCAACTACCGGCTGGACGATTGCACGCTCTACGTGACCCTGGAGCCGTGCACCATGTGCAGCGGCGCCATGCTGCATGCGCGCCTGGGCCGCGTGGTCTATGGCGCGGCCGAGCCGCGCACGGGCGCGGCCGGATCGGTGCTGGACGTGTTTGCGCTGCCGCAGATCAACCACCACACGCAGGTGACGCGCGGCGTGCTGGCCGGCGAATGCGCGGCCCTGATGTCGGACTTCTTTCGCATGCGCCGCGCCGAGCAGCGCGCGGCCCAGCCGCATCCGCTCAAGGACACGGCGCTGCGCCATGCGGATTCCACCTTCGGCGGCTTTGCCCGGCCGCAGTGGCGCAGCGACCTGCCGGCGCTGGCAGGCCTGCGCCTGGCCTTTGTCGATGAAGGACCGCACGATGCACCGCTGACCTGGCTGTGCCTGCACGGCAGCCCGGCATGGGGCCAGCTGTTCCAGCCCATGCTGCCCGGGTGGCTCCAGGCCGGCTATCGCGTGGTCGTTCCCGACCTGCCGGGCTTTGGCCGCAGCGACCAGCCCAAGAAGGACAAGGCGCACAGCGCGGCCTGGCATGTGCAAGTGCTGCTTGAGCTGGTGCTGGCGCTGGACCTGCGGAACATCGTGCTGGTCGGCCATGACGATGGCGTGCACCTGGGCCTGGCCGTGGCGCAGGCCGAGCCCGCACGTTTTTGCGGCGCCTGGCTCATGAATGCCTGGCCCGCAGGCCCGGCGCCCGATGCCTGCGTGCAATGGTTTGCGCAGGCGGCGCGCAAGCCGTCATGGCCCGCGGGCCGCGCCATGCGCGAGGTGGGCGAGGAGGCCGGCGCACAGCCGCAGGCCTGGAACCTGCCGTTTTCCCAACCCGGCCACCGCGCCGCGCTGCAGGCCTGGCCCCGCGTGCGGGCCGAAATGCCTGCGCTGCCGATGGCGTTGCTGGCGCAGTGGAGCCAGCAGCAGCGCCTGTGGGTGCAAGGCGGCGAGCACGATGTGCTGCTGCCCGCGCCCGCATGGCGACAGGCCTGGCTGCAGGCGCTGCCACAGCTGCCGCCGGCGCAGCTGCGCCTATCCCCGTGCGGCCATTGGGTTCCCCTGTGCGCAGCCGGCATGGTGGCCGACGCTGTGGAATACTTCCGCCCATAGGCCAGCGCCGCCGGCCCCTTGCCGGGGCTGCGCGGCGCCAGGTCCCCGTCTTCACTCCCCTTGCAATATGGAGCATGCCGGCCAGGGCCGGCATGGAACCACCTTGGCCACTTCGCGCAGTTCCCGCACCCCCCGCAAAACGGCAGCCGCTACCGCTACCGTTTCAGCCCCCGTTTCTGCTCCCGCAGATCACTCGCACGAGCATGTGCATTCAGCCGACGGCCAGTGCTGCGCGCATGGCCACGGGCGTGCCGATGACCATGGGGATGCCCACGACCACGACCACGAGCATGTGCACGCCGCCGACGGCAGCTGCTGCGACCATGCGCATGACCAGGGTCCGCGCCACATCTACATCTACTCGCCCGCCGGCGCCGTGCGCGACAAGGCCGGTTTCAAGCGGGCCGTGCGCCGCCTGGAGGCCATGGGCCACCAGGTGGAGATCGATGCCGATGCGCTGAGCAGCCACCAGCGCTTTGCCGGCGACGACGCCACGCGCCTGGCGGCCATCGACCGTGCGGCGGCCAGCGGTGCCGACCTGGCGCTGCCCACGCGCGGCGGCTACGGCCTCACGCGCATCCTGCCGGGCATCAAGTACAAGGCCGTGGCCAAGGCCATCGCAGGCGGCACGCGCTTCGTGGGCCTGAGCGACTTCACGGCGCTGTCGCTGGCCCTGCTGGCCAAGACCGGCGCCACCACCTGGGCCGGCCCGCTGCTGGTGCACGACTTCGGCCGCCCCGACGACGAGGGCGGCGTGGACGACATCATGCTGGACTGCTTCAACGACCTGCTCAGCGGCCAGGGCGAGGGCGCGGGCTGGCAGATGCCGAAGATCGGCCTGCGCGAAGACGGCAAGCCTGCCGTCAAGGACTTCTACATCAGCGGCGGCGCCACGCTGTGGGGCGGCAACCTGGCCGTGCTGGTGTCCCTGCTGGGCACGCCGTACTTCCCGCAGATCAAGGGCGGCATCCTGTTCCTGGAAGACGTGGGAGAGCATCCCTACCGCGTGGAGCGCATGCTGACCCAGTTGCTGCATGCGGGCGTGCTGGCCCAGCAAAAGGCCATCGTGTTCGGCCAGTTCAGCGAGTTCAAGCTCAGCTCGCATGACAAGGGCTTCAAGCTGCAGACCGTGATCGACTGGCTGCGCAGCCAGGTCAAGTGCCCCGTGCTGCAGGGCCTGCCCTACGGCCATGTGCCGACCAAGGTGATGCTGCCCGTGGGCGCGCCCGTGTCGCTGTCGGTCGAAGGGCGCGATGCGCTGATCTACTGGGGCCACGTGCACTGAGCGGCAAGGAGCAGACGGCATGCTGCAGATGTGGGAGTTCGCGGCCTACCCGCTGCTGGCGCTGATGTTCGTCGGCATCTTCACGCGCGAGGTGATCGCGCCGGCCTCGCGCAACCATTGCGACCGGCGCTGGCTGATCCTGTCCACGCTGCTGGGCCTGGGCACGCTGGCCACCACCTTGGCGGTAGGCCATCTGTTTTCGGACGGCATCCGCCGCCATGCGCTGCTGGACGTGGGCCGGCAATGGCCGGCCTGGGCCGTGGGCGCACTGAGCTTTGTGCTCACCAGCTTTGTCTTTTACTGGTGGCACCGCGCCACGCACCGGTCGGACACGCTGTGGCGCCTGTTCCACCAGCTGCACCACAGCGCGCCGCGCGTGGAGGCGCTCACGGCGTTTTTCGCCCATCCCATGGACACGGCCGCCGCCGTGCTGCTGAGCGCGCTGTCCAGCTACTGGGTGCTGGGGGCCAGCCCGCTGGCTGCCGCCTTTGCCATCGGCCTCACGGGGGCGTTCGACCTGTTCCTGCATGCCGACATCCGCACGCCGCGCTGGCTGGGATACATCGTGCAGCGGCCCGAGATGCACACCGTGCACCACCAGTACGGCCACCATGCGCAGAACTACGGCCTGCCCGTCTGGGATCTGCTGTTCGGCACCTGGGCCAATCCGGCCGAGCGGGTGGAGCGCCTGGGCTTTGATGCCGACAAGGCCGAGCGCGTGACCGACATGCTGCGCTGGCAAGACGTGCACAAGCAGAACTCCCCCTGAGGCGCGGCGCGGCCGGCGTAGGCCCTTGCTCGCTGTCCCTTGTTCTTGGCCGCGCCAGTTTTTGAGGCTCTGTCCGGTGGCGGGGGGCTGACTGCTATTCGAGGTAGCGGCCGTTTTCCTTGCGGCGGGCGCGCATGCCGGTGCGCAGGAAGAGCACGGTGCCGCCTTGCTCGGCCAGCGGCGCGCGCGTGTCGCCGCACAGGTGGGCGTCCAGGCGCTGGGGCAGGTTCTCCAGCAGGGAGCGGATGGCGGACAGGTCGGTGTCGGCCGCTTCGGGGTGGTCGCGCACGAAGCCTTCAAGGTAGGCGCGGGCATCGGCCTGCAGCTGCTCGCGCGTGGTGGCCAGCGAGACGTAGCTGACGCCGGCCTGGCCCGGCGCCTCGGTTCCCAGCAGGTAGCAGCCTATGTAGTCACCACGGGGCTGGCCCACGGGCGGGTCCTGGCTGAGCTTCTTCAAGAGGCTGAAAGGCCACATTCCTGGTACTTCCTGTTTCTGTCTGGCGCCCTGCATCCATTTGCGCAGGGCGGGCGCTGATTGTCGCCTGAAGGCGGGGCCAGACTTGCTGACGATTCGTCGTGAGCAATGTGAGCAATGGACCAGTTCATATGCTACAAACTGCAACACTACGATATGAAAAAAGGCAGGGGGAAGGGAGAAGAATGGGAATCATGCGAATCCTGAACTCGCGATGGTGGAGCGTGGGCGCCGTGGCGTTGGTCGGCTCGGCCTTGCTGGCCGGCAGCGCGGTGGCCATCTATGCCGTGCGCGTGCAGCCGGTGCTTGACGGACAGCTCACGCTGGCCGGCCTGGAGCAGCCCGTGCGTGTGCGGCGCGACGAGGCCGACATCACCCACATCAGCGCCTTCACGCCGCAGGACCTGTGGCGCGCGCTGGGCCATGTGCATGCGCAGGAGCGCGGCTGGCAGCTGGAGTTCAACCGCCGCCTGATGCACGGCACGCTGTCCGAGATCCTCGGGCCGGCCACGCTGGACACCGACAAGCTCATGCGTGCGCTGGACATACGCGGCGCGGCGCGGCGCCAGTACGCATCCCTGCCCGCCAACGCACGCGAGGCGCTGCAGGCCTACAGCGAGGGCATCGCGGCCTTCTATGCGGCCCTGCCCATGCGCCAGCATCCGCAGGTGCCCGAATTCATGCTGCTGGGCACCACGCCGGGCGGAGGCGACAGCTCGGCCTGGGCGCCCGAGGACAGCGTGGGCTGGGCGCTGATGATGGCGCTGGACCTGGGCGGCAACTGGGGCAACGAGTTCGCGCGGCTGGCCGCGCTCTCGCAACTGGACACACAGCAGCTGTGGCAGCTGATGCCGCCCTATCCGGGCGAGGCGCCGGCCACCGCCACCGATCTGGCCGCGCTTTACCGGGGGCTGGGCGTGTACCGCCAGGAGGCACAGGCGGCGTCTGCGCCCAAGGTGGCTGCCGCCGGCGATGCGAGCGATGCCTGGGCCCGCTGGTCCCGCGACATGGTGCGCGATGCGGGCACCAACGACGGCAAGGGCAGCAACAACTGGGTGCTGTCGGGTAGCCGCACGGTCAGCGGCAAGCCGCTGCTGGCCAACGATCCCCATCTGGGCCTGAGCGCGCCCGCCATCTGGTACTACGCGCGCCTGCAGTCGCCCGCCGGCCATGCGCAGGACGGCACGCCGCTGGCGCCCATCGATGTGGTGGGGGCCACCCTGCCGGGCCTGCCCTTCGTGGTGCTGGGGCGCACGCGCGAGGTGGCCTGGGGCTTTACCAACACCAATCCCGATGTGCAGGATCTGTACCTGGAGCAGATCGATCCAGGCAACCCGGGCCGCTACCGCACGCCGGACGGCTGGGCGCCTTTCACCGAGCGCAGCGAGCGCATCAGGGTCAAGGGCCGGGCCGATGTGCAGCTCACGCTGCGCAGCACGCGCCACGGTCCCGTGATCAGCGATGTGCAGCCCCAGTACGAGGCCGTGCTCGACAAGCGCCGCTACGCCGTGGCCCTGCGCTGGGCGGCGCTGGACACCGACAACCTCACCGTGCAGGCCGGACTGCGCGCCAACGAGGCGCGCAGCGTGGCCCAGCTGTTCGAGGCCTTTGCCGACTACCACTCGCCCATGCAGAGCATCGTCGCGGCCGATGTCCATGGCGACATCGGCTTCAAGGCCGCAGGCCGGGTGCCGCTGCGCGCGGCCGACAACGACCTGCGCGGCGTGGCGCCCGCGCCGGGCTGGGAGGCACGCTACGACTGGCAGGGCTGGCTGCCCTACGACCAGGCCCCGCAGGACGATGGAACGGCTCAGGGCTATCTGGCCACCGCCAACCAGCGCATCACGCGCGAGGGCTATGCCCACTTCCTCACCCAGGACTGGAGCCTGCCGTACCGGCACCAGCGCATCACCGAACTCATCGATGCGAAGGACAGGCACGACGTGGTCAGCATGGCCTCCATCCAGAACGACCAGACCTCGCTGGCCGCCCGCGCCCTGCTGCCGCAAATGCTCAAGGCCCTGGACGAAGCGCCGGCCACACATCCGCTGGCCGGGCAGGCGCGCCGGGTGATGGCGCAGTTCGACGGCCGCATGGATGCCGCGCAGGCCGCGCCCCTGATCTTTGCCGCCTGGGTGGACGAACTCACGCGCGGCCTGGTGATCCCGCGCATTGGCGCCCAGACCTTTGCGGCCACCTATGGCAAGCGCGATTACCGCGCGGGCATCGAAGGCATGCTGGAGCGCCGCGATGGCTGGTGGTGCGCAGCGGCGGGCTGCAGCGCCCAGGTCAGCCAGGCGCTGGACCGGGCGCTGGCGCGTCTGCAGGCCACGCAGGGCAGCGACCTGGGCCGCTGGCGCTGGGGCACGGTGCATGCGGCCCTGAGCAGCCACCGGCCGCTGGGCAGCGTGGGGCTGCTGGCAGGCATCTTCAATGTCAGCGTGCCTTCGGGTGGCGACAGCTATACCGTCAACGTGGGCCAGTACCTGCCCGGCGATGCCAGGGCGCCGTTCGCCAACCGCCATGCGGCATCGCTGCGCGCCATCTACGACCTGGCCGAGCCCGAGCGCTCGCTGTTCATCTACCAGACCGGCCAAAGCGGCGTGGCCCTGTCCAGCCGCTATGCGGACATGTCTGCGGAATGGGCCGACGGCCGCTACCGGCCGCTGCAGATGGCGCCCGCGCGCTGGCGCCATTCCATGATGCTGCGGCCCCAGTAGGTTGCAGCAGGCTGCAGCAGCGGCGCGCGCAGGCCTCAGGTGCCGAGGAATTGCTCGATCAGCCCGGCCACGGCCGCCGGCTGGTCGTGGTGCAGCATGTGGCCGGCGTCCTGGACCACGGCCGTGCGGCAGTCGGCAATCTGCCCGATGCGCTCGTGGTACTCGGCCAGCGTGTAGCGGTCCTTCCACCACATGCCCAGGCTGTCGTCGCTGGCTTCGATGGCCAGAACGGGCGCGGTGATGGCACGGTACAGGGCCAGGATTTCTTCCACGCGGAACAGCTGCGCGCTGATGAGCTTGTGCGCCGTGTCGCCCAGGATTTCCCAGCGGCCCTGCGCATTGGGCGCCGCCCAGTGGTGGGCCAGCCACAGCGCCTTGTCCTCGGGCAGGCGGCGGTTGGTCTTCATCAGCCGGCGGGCCACGTCCTGCACGCTGTCATAGCTCTTGAGTTCCATGCCGCCGCTGCGCAGCTGGCGCAGCTCGTCCATCCACTGCGCATAGCGCGCAGGCGCCTGGTCTGGCCGGGTGGCCGGCATGCCGAAGCCTTCGAGGTTGACCAGCCGGCGTATGCGCGCAGGCCGCGCGCCCGCATACATCATGGACACGTTGCCGCCCATGCTGTGGCCCACCAGGTCCACGGGCATATCGCCCGCCAGGGTGTCCAGCAGATGGTCCAGGTCGCCCAGGTAGTCGGCAAAGTCATGCCGGTCGGCAGGCCAGGCCGGCCGGCTCAGGCCGAAGCCGCGCCAGTCCGGCGCAATGATGCGGCGCCCCGCCATGAAGGCCTCGCCAAAGGCATCGACCACGAACTGGTAGGAGGCCGCCACATCCATCCAGCCGTGCACCAGCACCAGCGGCGCCAGCGCGGGATCGCCATCCACAGGTCCCCACTCGCGCACGTGGTACTCCATGGTGCGCACCGGCACCATGCGCGAGCGCCAGGGGCGTGTGGGAGCGTAGATGGGTGCTTCTTCAGCGGCCGTGGCGGGGAGGGAAGAGGGGGCTTGCAGCATCCCGCCGATTATTCCGGTTTGCTGCTGTGCAGCAGTCAGGGGCGGGACAGCGGTGGCTGGGGATTTCCCGGTGCGCCAGCACGGCTCCCGGCCGGGGTGGGCATCAACCGTGGCTTTCCGGGGCGGCGGTGCGCGGGCGGGACAGCAGGCTCTCGGCCGGTATGCCCAGGTCATGAAGCCTGTAGAGCATGTTCAGCGTCAGGGGGCGGCTGCGGTTGAGTATTTCGTAGATGCGGTTGGTCTGCCCGATGTAGGGCACCAGGTCCTTGACCGTCATGCCCCGGGACTCCATGAGCAGGCGCAGCGCATCGATAGGGTCGGGGGGAGCGATGGGGTAATGCCTGGCCTCGTAGGCCTCAACCAGCGTTCCGAGAATGTCCAGCCTGTCGCCGTCGGGCGTTCCCGGGGCCGGGTCCTTGTCGATCAGTTGCGAGATCTCGGTCAGTGCTGTCCTGTAATCCTGCTCGGTCCGGATGGGGCGGATTTCCATGGTCATTCCTTTCATTGCAGGCTCTGGTCCACCGTGGCGGCATCCACCTTGTCGTACTGCGCGTGCGTGCCTATGAACTTGATGTACAGCCACTGCTGCCTGTAGGCGATGGCGGCAATCAGGCGGTAGTCGTTGCCTTTGACGTTGAACACGACCCGGTTGTTGCCCACGATGCTGGCATTGCCGATCTGGTCCTTCACGTCCTGGGGGCAGGTCCACTGCGCGCGGGTGGCCATGTCGAACCACGCCTCAAGCGGCCCTTTGGCATCCGCATGCTCCGGCCTGCTGTAGAAATTGACGAGGGTGGAACGGGCCACGATGTGCATGGGCGGATGTTAGTCCCAAATTGGGACTGAGGCTGCTGGCATGGTCTTTGTGCTCTTTGCCGTGCTTGTGCTTTCGCACCGGGTTAACCCGAGCGCCGCCGCCGCTGATGCACGGCATCAGAAACAATGATTGGCCGGCCGGGCCGGCGCTGCCTACAGTGGGTTGCAGATTGACCGCACAACAACCCGAAGGAGACAGCAATGCAGCAACGCAGATGGCTGACGGCCGCCATGGCCGCAGGATTGTGGGGCGCCGCCATGGCGGCCCAGGCCGGCACGGTGACGGTGCTGACCTCGTTTCCCAAGGAGCTGACCACGGCCTACCAGAAGGCCTTCGAGGCGGCCAATCCGGGGATCAAGATCGAGATCCTGAACAAGAACACCACGGCCGCCGTGGCCTATGTGCGCGAGCTGCCCGAGGGCCAGCGGCCCGACATCATGTGGGCCAGCGCCCCTGATGCCTTCGAGGTGCTGGCGCGCAACAAGCTGCTGACCGCCGCGCCCGAGACGCGCAATCCGGCCGCGCCCGCCAAGATCGGCAACTACCCGCTCAACGACCCGCAGGGCCTGTACTACGGCCAGGCGCTGGCAGGCTATGGAATCATGTGGAACACGCGCTACCTGAAGGCGCACAAGCTGGCGGCGCCCAAGGAGTGGAGCGACCTGACGCGGCCCGAGTACTTCGGCCACATCGCCATCTCCTCGCCCTCGCGTTCGGGCACCACGCAGCTGACGGTGGAGACCATCCTGCAGGGCGAGGGCTGGGACAAGGGCTGGCGCCAGCTGCTGTCCATGATGGGCAACGCCGCCGCCGTGACCGACCGCAGCTTTGCCGTGCCCGATGGCGTGAACAACGGCCAGTACGGCATAGGCATCGTGATCGATTTCTTCGGGCTGGCGGGCAAGTATTCGGGCTTCCCGGTGGACTTCGCCTACCCGGCGATGACGGCCGTGGTGCCGGCCAACATCGCGCTGATCGCGGGCGCCAAGAATGCCGATGAGGCGCGCAAGTTCATGGCCTTCACCATGTCGGTGCAGGGCCAGCAGCTGCTGTTCGACCCCAAGATCAGCCGCCTGCCCATCCTGCCCTACAGCCAGCTCAAAGCGCCGGCCGGCTACCCCGTGCCGCAGGAGGTGGCGCAGCGCGCCAAGGTGCAGTTCGATGCCAATCTGTCCGAGTCGCGCTATGCCGTGGTGATCAGCCTGTTCGACCAGATGGTGACCTTCCGCCTCAAGGAGCTGCAGGTCGCCACGCGCG
>NZ_JTKZ01000187.1:0-8704 GCF_000799035.1 Delftia sp. ZNC0008 | reverse complement strand
CCGAAGTCATCGCCGACGGCAACGTCCATGTCTACGCGCCGCTGCGCGGCAGGGCCATCGCCGGGGCGCGCGGCAACACCGAGGCGCGCATCTTCAGCACCTGCATGGAAGCACAGCTGCTGTCGATTGCCGGCATCTATCGCACAATCGAGACCGATCTCCCCGCGGATGTGGCCGCCAGGCCCGCCAAGGTGCGTCTCGACGGCGAGAAAATCCTCATCGAGCCGGTATGACACCGGACCCTTCTTCTTTGCTCTCCAGTCTTTAAGGAACCGTGCAAACATGGCCAAAATAGTCGTCGTGACCTCCGGCAAGGGTGGCGTGGGCAAGACCACCACCAGCGCCAGCTTCGCATCGGGCCTCGCATTGCGCGGGCACAAGACCGCCGTCATCGATTTCGACGTGGGCCTGCGCAACCTGGACCTGATCATGGGCTGCGAGCGCCGCGTGGTCTACGACCTGATCAACGTCATCCAGGGCGAGGCCAACCTCAACCAGGCCCTGATCAAGGACAAGCAGTGCGACAACCTCTTCGTGCTGGCCGCCTCCCAGACGCGTGACAAGGATGCGCTCACGCAGGACGGCGTCAAGAAGATCCTGGACGACCTGGCAGGCATGGACTTCGAGTACATCGTCTGCGACTCGCCGGCCGGCATCGAAAGCGGCGCGCTGATCGCCATGCACTTCGCCGACGAGGCCCTGGTCGTGACCAACCCCGAAGTCTCCTCCGTGCGCGACTCCGACCGCATCCTGGGCATGCTCAGCTCCAAGACCGCGCGCGCCATCGCGGGCGAGACCGTCAAGGAACACCTGCTGATCACGCGCTACAACCCCAACCGCGTGCAGGACGGCCAGATGCTGTCGCTGGAGGACATCCAGGACATCCTGCGCATCGAGCTGATCGGCGTCGTGCCCGAGTCCGAAACCGTGCTGCAGGCCTCCAACCAGGGCATTCCCGCCGTGCACATGCAGGGCTCGGACGTGGCCGAGGCCTACCAGGACGTGGTGGCGCGCTTCCTGGGCGAGGAAAAGCCCATGCGCTTCACCGAAGCGCAAAAGCCCGGCTTCTTCAAACGCATGTTCGGGGGGAGGTAAGCGGCCATGTCCATGCTCTCTTTCCTGCTCGGAGAAAAGAAGAAGACGGCCTCGGTGGCCAAGGAGCGCCTGCAGATCATCCTCGCGCGTGAGCGCGTGGGCGGCAACGGCGGCGGTCCCGACTACCTGCCTGCGCTGCAAAAGGAGCTGATGGCGGTGATCTCCAAGTACGTGGACATCGACGTCAACGACATCAAGGTGCACCTGGAGCGCCAGGAAAACCTGGAAGTGCTCGAAGTCAAGATCGAACTGCCCGACGCCGCGCGCTGAGCGCCGCCCGGCGCCGTGCTCAGCCCAGGCGCAGCGTGCAGCGCAACCCGCCCAGCGGGCTCGGCCCCATCTCCAGCGATCCTCCATAGGTCTCGGCGATGTCGCGCACGATGGCCAGGCCCAGGCCCAGGCCGTGGCCCTGGGCCTGTTCGTCGAAGCGGACACCGCGCTCCATGGCCTGCGCGAGATGCTCCGGCGCCAGGCCTGGGCCGTCGTCATCGATCTGCAGCAGCGTCGTCGTGCCATCCTGGCACACGGCCAGCGTGACGCGGCTGCGCGCCCACTTGCCTGCGTTGTCCAGCAGGTTTCCCGCCATCTCCTCCAGGTCCGAGGCCGCGCCGCGCCAGCGCAGCCCATGGCCGGGCAGCGGCGTGGAGGTCTGGATGGACCAGGACAGGCGACGCTGGGCGTGGATCTGGCGCATGGCATCCAGCAGCCGGGCCAGCACCTCATCCAGCGCCACGCTGCCGGCGCTGCCGGCGCCGCTGGCAAAGCGCGCCAGATGGCGGTCGATGGTGTGGGACATGGCCTGTACCTGGTCACGCAGCCACGGGCCATCGACCTGATGGCCGCGTGCCTGGATGCCGAGCACGGCCAGCGGCTTCTTGAGCGCATGGCTCAGGTCGGCCGCCTGGTGGCGCGCGCGCTCCACGACCTGGGCATTGCGCTGCAGCACCTGGTCCACGGCCTCGGCAATCGGGTCCAGGTCGGGGCCGAAGTGCCGCCCCAGCTGCGTGCGTGTACCGTCTTCCATGTCCTGCAGCGCCTGCTGCAGGCTGCGCAGCGGCTGCAATCCCAGGCGCACCAGTGCCACCGTGCACAGCAGCAGCGCGGCGACCAGGCCCAGCTCGGTGACCAGCAGGATGCGGTCGATGCGGCGCCATTCCTGGCGCGTACCGTCCAGCGGGCCGAAGACATGCAACTGCACGCGCCGGCCCGCGACATCGAAGCTGCGGCGCAGTCCCAGCAGTTCGCGCCCCTGCGGCCCGCGCAGCGACAGCAGCGTCTCGCTGTCCTTGTGCCGGGGCCAGGGACGGGCGTCGTCCAGCTCCAGGCTGTCGTCCCAGACCGAGCGCGACTGCTGCAGCCGCCCGTCCTGCTCCAGTGTCCAGTACCAGCCCGAGAAAATGCGGCCGAACTCGCCGCGATTGAGCCGCGTGCCCTGTCCGGTCAGGGGCCCAGGGGACTGCAGCTCGGCCTGCAGCCGCTCGGCACGGTCCTGCAGGCCGGCCTTGAAGCTGCGCAGCACCGCGTCGTGCAACTGCTCGCGCAGCAGCCAGCTGGCGGCCGTGCCGCAGGCCAGCGTGGCCACCAGGCTCAGTGCCAGCAGGCGCTCCGACAGGCCCCAGTGCCTAGGACGCATGGTCGCCGCTGGCCTGCTGCAGGCGAAAGCCCCGTCCGCGCTCGGTATGGATCAGGCCATGCGGGGACAGTTTGCGGCGGATGCGGCCGACCAGCACGTCCACGGTGTTGGAGTCCGGGTCCAGGTCGCGTGCGTAGACATGCTCGCTGATGTCGGCGCGGCTGACGAGCTGTCCATGCCGGTTGGTCAGAAAGCTCAGGATGCGTTGCTCCTGCGCGGTCAGCGCAAGCGGCCGACCTTCGAGCGTGAAGCGGTCTGCCATGGTGTCGTAGGCCAGCGGGCCTATCTGCACCAGGGGCCGGCTGCCGCCTGCTGCGCGCCGGTGCAGCACGCGCAGCCGCGTGACGACCTCCTCGTGCAGAAAGGGCTTGGTCAGGTAGTCGTCCGCGCCGGCCTGGAAGGCCGTGAGCTTGTCGCTCCAGCGGTTGCGGGCCGTGAGCACCAGCACGGGAAAGGAGCGGCCCTGCTCGCGCCAATGGCGCAGCACCGAGACGCCGTCCTGTCCTGGCAGCCCCAGGTCCAGCAAGGCGGCGTCATAGTGTTCGACGCTGCCCAGTTCCTGGGCGAGGCGGCCGTCCGCGCAGCACTCGGCCAGCATGCCGGCCTCCTGCAGGATGGCCTGCAGGCCTGCAGCAAGATCGGCGTCGTCTTCGACGATGAGCACCCGCATCAGCGCAGTCCGTCCTCTTCGATGGGCTGGCCGCTGTACGCATCCACATGCACTTCGATGCTGCGGCCGGCGCTCAGCTGCAACTCGACCTCGTAGTAGGCGCGCTGCCGGACGTCGATCTTGAGCTCGGCCTCTGTGGCGCGGGCCTGGTACTTGCGCTCCAGTTCCTCAAGAATGCGCGGCAGCGGTTGCAGCGTGGCGGCCTGCTCCCGGCTCAGGACAGGCTCCGCCAGGATGCGGCCCGTCTGGGCGTCGGCGCGCAGCAGCTGCTCACGGCCTTCGCGCGTGAGCAGCTGGATCTCGTAGTAGGGCCTGGGGCTGCGCGTTTCCTCCAGCTCGATCTGCAGCACGGTGCCGGGATGCAAGCGGGTGACGGCTGCCGCCACGGCGGACATGGGTATCAGCACGGCGGTGGTGGCGCCCGGCCGGGGGATGTCCTGTCCCGTGACTGCATCGATATAGATCTCCGTGCGCTGGCCATTGGCGAGCTTGATTTCGTACCAGCGCCGGCCGTCGGCGCCGCGCTCGAGTTCGATGTCGATGACGCGCCCTTTGTGGCGCTGCTGCACTTCCTGGAGGATTTCCGCCAAGGGCCGCAGGCGCTTGGACTGCACCTCGCGGCGCACGCTTTCATGCTCCGCTGGCGTGGTGGCAGAGGCGGGCGCCAGCGGCAAGGCCAGCAAGGCAGCAAGTGCGAGGCGGAGTTTCACGGCCACGCATCTTATGTGCACGTTCTTAAACAGTGCATGAACGCGCCATTCATGCGCGGTTTAGGCGCCTTTGCCGACACTGCAGGCGGTTGCACCGATGGCCCCGCCGCGGTGCCTTTTCATCTGTTTCTTTCTGGCATCGAACACCATGCATTTTCTTCGCTTTTCCCGCTCCGCCCCGCCATTGCACCGGGCCCTGGGCGCTGGCGCGCTCTCGCTGTCCGTGCTGCTGGCCGCCTGCGGCGGTGGCGGCGGCGGGGCTGACAAGCCCGTCCCACGCCGGTCACTCCCAGCGCCAGCTATGCGTCGGGCACCATTGACGGCTTCGGCTCCATCCTGGTCAATGGGGTGCGGTATGACGAGCGCCAGGCCCGGATCACCGATGGCGATGGCGTCCTGCTGGCCAGCGATGCGCTCAAGCTGGGCATGGCGGTCCATGTCACGGCCGACCCCGTGACCACCGGCAGCGATGGTGTGGCGCGCGCCATGGCCCGCCAGATTCTTGTGCGCAGCGATCTGGAAGGTCCGTTGAGCGCGGTCGTGGGCGACCGGCTGACCGTACTGGGCCAGACCGTGATCGTCGATGCGGCCACGGTGTTCGAGGACGGCCGCGCGGCGGCGCTGCAGGTCGGCCGTGTGCTGGAAGTCCACGGCCTGCGCGATGCGCAGGGCCGCATTCTTGCCAGCCGCATCGAGATCGAGGATGACGCCGACGAGACCTGGCGCCTGCGCGCGCCTGTGGATGCCGTTGACATGTCGCGCCGCACCCTGCGCATCGGCGAGGCCGTCGTCAACTGGAGCGGCGTGCAGGTTGCCGCCGCGCTGGCTGCCGGCGACGTGGTCAGCCTGCGCCTGGCGCGCCAGCCAGATGCCGCCGGCCTGTGGGTGGCCACCGCACTGTCGGTGCAGCGTCCCACGCTGCCCGAACAGGCAGGCGTGGAGGCCGACGTCACCGGCCATATCACCCGCATGGACTCGCCGACCCGCTTCGTCGTGGACGGCCTGAGCGTGGACGCGGGCAGCGCCACACGCCTGCCCGCAGGCCTTGCCGTGGGCGACCTGGTCGAGGTCGAAGGCATGTTCCAGGACGGGGTGCTTCGCGCCTCCGAGGTCGAGCGCAAGCTGCGGCTGGACAGTGACGATGGCTTCGAGATCGAGGGCCGCATCACCGCTGTCGACAGCCTGGCCGGCATCTTCGAGCTGCGCGGCGTGCGCGTGGACTATCGCAATGCGCGCTTCGAGGATGGCAGCGCTGCCCAAATTGCCGTGGGGCGCGTGGTCGAGGTCAAGGGCCGGCTCTCGGACGATGGCGCGATGGTGGTGGCCACCGAGGTCGAGTTCGACTAAGGGTTCGCGTTCGCCGCAGGCCGCATGGCCTCGCTCTGCGCACGCGCGGCGGCGGGGCGCACCCACAGCAGGTAGGCGGCGCCCAGCAGCACGATCCACAGGCCGCCCACGACCAGGGCTGCACGGGTGTGGGGGAAGTAGCCGAGCACGCCCAGCACCAGCAGCATGAAGGCGATGGCGGCCAGCGGCGCGGCGGGCCACAGCGGGACCGGGAACTTCAGCGCGGCCACCTGCTGCGGGCTCATGCGGCGGCGCGCCGCGAACTGCGACAGCAGGATCATCAGCCAGACCCAGACCGTGGCGAAGGTGGCGATGGAGGCGATCAGCAGGAACACGTCCTCGGGAATCAGGTAGTTCAGCACCACGCCGGCCAGCAGCGCCACGGCCATCACCACCACCGTCATCCAGGGCACGCCATGGCGCGAGACACGGCCGAAGCCGGCGGGGGCCTGGCCCTGGTGCGCCATGCCGTAGAGCATGCGGCCGGCGCCGAAGATGTCGCTGTTGATGGCCGACACGGCCGCCGAGATCACCACGATGTTGAGAATGGTGGCGGCCGAGGAAATGCCCAGGCCGCTGAAGATCTGCACGAAGGGGCTGCCCTGGCTGCCGATCTGCGGCCAGGGGAAGATGCTCATCAGCACGAACAGCGTGAGCACATAGAACAGCAGGATGCGCAGCGGCACGGCGTTGATGGCGCGCGGGATCACGCGCGCCGGGTCCTTGGCCTCGCCGGCCGAGATGCCGATGATCTCGATGCCGCCGAAGGCGAACACCACCACCGCCAGCGAGGCGATCAGGCCCGAGACGCCATGGGGCATGAAGCCGCCGTGCACCCACAGGTTCTGCACGCCGGTGGGCGCCTGGCCGGCCGCCATGCCGAAGCCGAACACCATGATGCCCAGGCCGCCGCCGATCATGGCGATGATGGCCGCCACCTTGAGCAGGGACAGCCAGAACTCCATCTCGCCGAACACCTTGACCGAGCACAGGTTGAGCGCGCCGATGAAGCAGACGATGGACAGCACCCAGATCCAGCGCGGCACCTCGGGAAACCAGAACCCCATGTAGATGCCGAAGGCCGTCACGTCGGCCAGGCAGACGATGACCATCTCGAAGGTATAGGTCCAGCCCGTGACGAAGCCGGCGAACGGCCCCAGGTAGTCGCTGGCGTACTGGCCGAAGGACCCGGGCACGGGGTTGTGCACGGCCATCTCGCCCAGCGCGCGCATCACCATGTAGACCGCCGCGCCCGCCAGCAGGTAGGCGATCAGCACCGAGGGCCCCGCCTGCTGTATGGCCTTGGCCGAGCCGTAGAACAGCCCCGTGCCTATGGCCGAGCCCAGTGCCATGAAGCGGATATGGCGGGCCGACAGCCCTCGGTGCAGGCTGCCTGCAGATGGTGAACTCATGTGCTGTCTCCCCCCGTCATTGGTGAAATGGCCGCCGCATCCACGGGCTTCATCGGCCTGCGGATGGGTCTGCGATCAGATGTATAAGCCTGTATATACAATATGCGCAGACACCGATTTCCCGGACCGGGGATTACCCGGAGGCGGGAAGGCACGGGAATGGGGGAGCTGCCGAGAGAGCCGACGAGAGGGCTGCCGCGGGCCCGGGCTCAGCCCAGGCCGCCCGTGTGCATGCGGCCTGCGTGGTACAGCAGCGGCGTGTGGCCGGCCTGGTGGCTGCACTGCTCGACCTCGCCGATGAAGATCACATGGTCGCCCTCTTCATGGCGATGGCGGTTGCGGCACTCGAAGACGGTGGTGGCTTCGGTCAGCAGCGGCACGCCCTGGGCCGAGCTGCGCCAGGCGGTGTTGGCGAAGCGGTCCACGCCCTTGCGCGCGAACAGCTCGGCCAGGGGCTTTTGCGAGGCCGACAGCACGTGGATGGCGTAGTGCGAGCAATGCTGGAACACCGGCAGCGAGGCCGCCGACAGCGCCATGCTCCACAGCACCAGCGGCGGTGTGAGCGAGACCGAGTTGAACGAGCTCACGGTGACGCCCACCGGATGGCCCTGCGGGCTGCGCGCGGTGACGATGGTCACGCCCGTGGCGAACTGGCCCAGCGCGTCGCGGAACTCGCGCGACGAGAACGGGGCCTGAGGGGCCAGGTTGGCCATGGCGGCAGGAGGCAGGGCGGAATTCACGGGTGCAAGAACCAGGCGGCAGCAAGGCGGCAGCAGGGCTGCCGCGTTTGGGACGGGCGCCCGTAGCCGGGCAGCAACCGTGCATTATGGGTGCGGATGCCGGCAGATGCGGCCGATGGGGATTTGGCCAGGGAGGTCTTTGCCTTGCGTGCGCTGTGCCGGCTCACAGCGCCATGCGCATCTGGGCGGGCGCGGCGTTCTCCTGCAGCCAGCCTGCCATGCGGGCGCGCGCGCAGCGCTGCAGCCGCATCAGCAGTGCATGCTCGGGCCAGGCCAGCGCATAGCGCCGGCACAGGTCCTGCTGCATGCGCGCCAGCAGGGCGGCGGCCATCTCGGCATCGGCCAGCGCCCGGTGGGCACGCTCGGCCACGGGCAGGCCCAGGTGGGCGGTGAGCCGGCTCAGGCTGTGGCTGGGCGCGTCGGGATAGATGCGGCGCGACAGCAGCACGGTGCAGGCAAAGGGCTGGGGCGCGGCCTCGCCGGCCAGGGCCAGTTCGGACTGCCAGAACTTGCTGTCGAAGGCCGCGTTGTGCGCCACCATGGGCGCGCTGCCCACAAAGCGGGCGGCATCGCGCATCACGTCCTCGGCGGGCGGCGCGGCTGCGACCATGGCATTGGTGATGCCGGTCAGCCGCGTGATGAAGGGCGGTATCCAGGCACCCGTGCGCATCAGGCTCTGGAAGCGGTCCACGACCTGGCCGCCCTCGATCAGCACGATGGCGACCTCGGTGGCACGCGCGCCCTGGGCGGGCGCCATGCCCGTGGTTTCAAAGTCGATGACGGCAATCGGCTGCGGCATGGGGCGATTGTGCCCGGCAGTGCCCGACCGGCGTGCCGGGGCGGCTATTCCTCGGCCTGGCTGCCGTCGGCCGCGCCCAGGCGCTGCACGACCTGGTCGAGCAGGGCGTAGAGCTGCTCGATCTCTTCATGGCCCACCAGGCGCTCGATCTCGGCATAGGTCTCGGAGGAATGTGGCGCGATCTCGGCCACGATGGCGTGGCCGGCCGCCGTGAGCTCGAACTCGGCGCCGCGCATGTCGCTGGCGTGGCGCGAGCGCTCCACCAGTTGCCGGCCTTCCAGCGTCTTGAGCAACGCGG
>NZ_JTKZ01000783.1:0-8876 GCF_000799035.1 Delftia sp. ZNC0008 | reverse complement strand
CCGCGTCGGCCTGCGGGTTGTCGCTGAAGCGGCTGGCCGCCGTGCCCATCTGGCGCGCGGCGCGCGAGACATCATCGGCCGCTCGGTTGGCGTGCGGCACCGTGCTGCGGCCCAGCGAATCGGCCATGCGGGTCAGTGCGCGCGTGCTCTGGGCGATCTGCTCCAGCGGCCCGTCCTGCGCGTTCACGCGGCGCACGGTCTGCTGCAGCTCGGACGCCACGGCGGCGGCTCCGTTGCTGGCCTTCTCCAGCGACTGCAGGGTGTTGTGGGCGTCGGCGGCGAGCTGCGGCACCTGGGTGGACAGCGTGCGGTCCAGGTTCTGCGTGAGCTGCTGCACGCCTGCGGCAGCGGCCGCAATGTTCTCCAGCGCCTGGCTCACGCGCTTTTGGTTGTCGGTGTCCAGCATGTCGCTGAGGCGGCGCGAGATTTCATCGGCGCGCTCCAGCAGCACCTGCCCCTGGTCGGCCAGCATGCTCAGCGGCGAAGAGCGCAGCGGCAGGCGCGGCAGGCCGCTGGGGCCCGGGGGCAGTTGGGGCTGGGGCTGGTCCGCATCATCGAGCTGCACATGGGCCAGGCCCGTGACGCCCTGGTAGCCCAGCACGGCGAACGTGGTGGGCGTGATGGGCGTGTTCACACCGATGGCGATGCGGATCAGCACATTGCCATTGGTCTGCGGATCGAACCCGATCCGCGTGACCTTGCCCACGGCCACGCCCTTGTAGCGCACGGCAGCCTGGGCCTGCAGGCCGCTGATGCCGTCCTTGGTGGACAGCTCGTACTCGTTGTACTGCCGCGTATCGCGCGTCAGCCAGATCGCCAGCCCCGCCAGCAGGGCCGCCACGACCAGCACGAAAATGCCGGCCGCCATGGCATGTGATTTGTTTTCCATATCAATGGTCCATAACGTTGAGCCCAGCAAAACAAGGCATGGGGCCACAGCCCCCAGGGCCAGCACTCAGAGCGCGGCCTTCAAAACCGGCGCACCCCAAGGCAAGGGACACCGAGCAAGGGCCGCCCCGCCGCGAGGGTGTCGCCGGGTGCCCGTACGCCCCCCCCCGCAAAGCGAGAGGGGGGAAGGCGCGAAGCGACTCAGGGGGGCTTCTCATACCGTGCTCATCGCGCGCCTGCCGCGCTCGCCCTGGAAGAAATGCTCGATGAACGGATGCTTGAACTCGGCCACCTCGCGCGGCGGGCCGCTGACCAGCACCTTCTTCTCGGCCAGCACGGCCACGCGCGAGGACAGTGCGAACAGCGTGTCCAGGTCGTGCGTGACCATGATGACGGTCAGGCCCAGCTCGGCACGCAGCTCGCGCAGCAGTTCGCAGAATTCGTCGGAGCTGGTGGGGTCCAGGCCGGCCGTGGGCTCGTCGAGCAGCAGCAGGGGCGGGTCCATGATCAGCGCCCGCGCCAGCGCCACGCGCTTGATCATGCCGCCCGAGAGATCGGCCGGCATGCGCGAGGCATGCTCGGGCTTGAGGCCCACCATCTGCAGCTTGACCAGGGCCGCGTCGCGCACCAGATCGTCGGGCAGCGTGCCCTGCTCGCGCAGCGCGAAGGCCACGTTGTCCAGCACGCTGAAGGCCGAGTACAGCGCCCCGTGCTGGAACAGCATGCCCACGCGGCTGGCAGCGCCCTCGCGGCCCATTTCGCTGGCCGGGCGGCCCAGCACTTCGACGCGGCCCTTGGTGGGCTCCAGCAGCCCCAGCATCTGGCGCAGCAGCACGGTCTTGCCCGTGCCCGAGCCGCCGACGATGGACAGCATCTCGCCGCGCTGCACATCCAGGTCCAGGTCCTGGTGCACGGCAAAGGCGTTTTCGCCTTCGCCGAACACGCTCCACAGCCCGGCGATGCGCACGATGGGCTCGTCGGCTGCGGGCGTGGAGGAGGTTTCGGTGTCCATGGCCATCAGATTCCGACATCTTTGAAAAGGATTGCGAAGATCGCATCCACCACGATGACCATGGTGATGGCCGACACCACCGAGGCCGTCGTGCCCTTGCCCAGGCTCTGCGTATTGGGCTCCACGCGCAGGCCCCAGTGGCAGCCGATCAAGGCGATGAGGGCGCCGAAGACCACGGACTTGCCCATGGCGATCCAGAGGTTGCCGATCTTCACGGCGGCAGGCAGCGCCTCGGCAAAGTAGGCGCCCGTGACGCCCATGGTCAGGTCGGCTGCCAGCATGCCGCCGGCCAGCGCGGCCAGCGTGGTCCACAGCGAGACCAGCGGCATGGCAATGGCCAGCGCCAGCGCACGCGGCAGCACCAGGCGAAAGCCGTGCGGTATGCCCATGACCTGCATGGCGTCCAGCTCTTCGGTGACGCGCATCACGCCGATCTGGGCGGTGATGGCCGAGCCCGTGCGGCCCGCCACCAAGATGGCTGCCAGCAGCGGGCCCAGCTCGCGGATCAGCGAGATGCCCAGGATGTTGACGATGAAGGATTCCGCCCCGAACTGGCGCAGCTGCAGCGCCATCAGGTAGGCCAGCACCACGCCGATCAGAAAGCCCACCAGGGCCGTGATGGGCAGGGCCGTGGCGCCCATGGAGTAGAGGTGGCCGGAAATGTCGCGCCAAGGCCCCCGGTGCGGGGCACGCGCAAAGCGCACCAGGTCGATCAGCAACTGGCCGATGAGCCGCGTCAGCTGTGCGAAATGGCCACAGGCGTTGATGACCAGGCAGCCCAGGCTGTCGATGTGCTCCAGCAGGCTCAGGCGCGGGGCCGGCGGTGCAGGCTCCTTGGAAAAACGGGCCACGCGGTCGAGCATGGCGCGCTGCGCGTCGCTGGCCGCCAGGCGCGCGGGCAGGCGACGGCCCCAGTGGTTCCACAGCAGTTGCGCGCCCACGTGGTCCAGCCAGTCCAGCCCTTGCAGGTTCCAGCCCAGGTCATCGCCCTTGGCGTCGGCCAGCTGTGCACGCAGCCTGCGCCACTGCGCCCGCCGGCCCAGCTCGGCCGCGCCCCAGGAGCCGGTCAGCAACGCCCACTGGCCGTCGTTGTCGCGGCGCAGGCTGCATTGGGGGGGATTGTTGAGGGCAGACAAGTGCGGGAAGTCCTTGGGGGTTGCGAAGGCGGGGCCGAGGCGCGCGGGCAGGCACGGTGGCACGCCCGCCAAGACCGCAGGATAACCGAGCGGCGCGGCCCGCAGATTGCCCCGCAACGCCGTGTGCGCGACGGCTTTGCCCTACGCGTGCAATTTTTATCAAAAAACCAGCGGGACGGCCATCGCTGCTGCATGCGCTGCTGCGAAAAAAGGAGTCCAGCGCGCTTTCCCTCTCGACAGTGCGCATGCCGTCCGCACAATGGGCCGAAGCACCAACCCCGGCTCCCAAGGACGTTCCGGCCCGCAGCGGACGCCCGCCCATCTCCATGAGCAATACCACCTTCGACTACATCGTCATCGGCGCCGGCACGGCAGGCGCCCTCCTGGCCAACAGGCTCTCGCGCGACGGCCGCAGCCGCGTGCTGCTGATCGAGGCGGGCGCCAAGGACGACTACCACTGGATCCACATCCCCGTGGGCTACCTGTACTGCATCGGCAATCCGCGCACCGACTGGCTGTACCAGACCGAACCCGACGAAGGGCTCAACGGCCGCAGCCTGCGCTATCCGCGCGGCAAGACGCTGGGCGGCTGCTCCAGCATCAACGGCATGATCTACATGCGCGGCCAGGCCCGCGACTACGACGGCTGGGCCGAGCTGACCGGCGACGACGCCTGGCGCTGGGACCAGGTGCTGCCGGCCTTTCGCCAGCATGAAAGCCATTGGCGGCTGGACGCCGGGGGCGACGCCGATGCGCGCTTTCGTGCCCTGCACGGCGGCACGGGCACAGGCGGCAGCGGCGAATGGCGCGTGGAGCGGCAGCGCCTGCGCTGGGACATCCTGGATGCCTTTGCCGAAGCCGCCCAGCAGGCCGGCATTCCGGCCACCGAGGACTTCAACGGCGGCAGCAACCAGGGGGTGGGCTACTTCGAGGTCAACCAAAAGGGCGGCCTGCGCTGGAACACCGCCAAGGCCTTCCTGCGGCCCACCTGCTATGGCCGCCCCAACTTCGAGCTGTGGACCCATGCCCAGGTCAGCCGGCTGCTGTTCGAGCCGTTGCCCGCCGGCGGCCTGCGCTGCAGCGGCGCCCAGGTCTGGACCGGCTCGGAAATGGTCGATGTGCAGGCCAGCCAGGAGGTCCTGCTGTGCGCGGGCGCCGTGAACTCCCCGCAGATCCTGCAGCTGTCGGGCATAGGCCCGGGGGCGCTGCTGCAAGGCCACGGCATCGCCGTGCGCCACGACCTGCCCGGCGTGGGCGAGAACCTGCAGGACCATCTGCAGATCCGCTCGGTCTACAAGATCAAGGGGGCGCGCACGCTCAACACCATGGCCAATTCGCTGTGGGGCAAGGCCGGCATCGGCCTGGAGTACCTGCTGCGCCGCAGCGGCCCCATGAGCATGGCGCCCTCCCAGCTGGGCGCCTTCACGCGCAGCAGCCCCCAGCAGGCGCACCCCAATATCCAGTACCACGTGCAGCCGCTGTCGCTGGACGCCTTCGGCGAGCCGCTGCACGGTTTTCCGGCCTTCACGGCAAGCGTCTGCAACCTCAACCCCACCAGCCGGGGCACGGTACGCATCCGCAGCGGGGACTTCCGCCAGGCGCCTGCCATTGCGCCGCACTACCTGTCCACGCCCGAGGACCGGCAGGTGGCCGCCGACAGCCTGCGCGTGACGCGCCGCATCGTCGGCCAGAGCGCGCTGGCGCGCTTTGCCCCCGAGGAATGGAAGCCCGGCGTGCAATACCAGAGCGACGAGGACCTGGCCCGCCTGGCCGGCGACATTGCCACCACCATCTTCCACCCGGTGGGGACCACGCGAATGGGCCGCGCCGACGACCCCATGGCTGTGCTCGACAGCCGCCTGCGCGTGCGCGGCGTACAGGGCCTGCGCGTGATCGATGCAGGCGCCATGCCGCGCATCACCAGTGGCAACACCAACAGCCCGACGCTGATGATGGCGGAGAAGGCCGCCGGCTGGATTCTTGCGGACAGGCAGGGCCGGGGCCAGGAGCCGGCACGGCAGAGCACGGAACCGGCCGTTGCGCTGGCCGCCTAGGACTGCTCCTGCAGCAGCGGCGGAATCGCCGCCAGCAGCGCATCGATGGTCACGCGCAGCCGGTAGGGCAGAAAGCGCGTGCGCGGCCACAGCACATGCAGGGGAATGCGCGCGGCCGGCACGTCGGGCAGCAGGCGCACCAGCGCCCCGCTGTCCAGCGCACTGCGCACCCGCCACAGCGGCATGTGGGCCAGGCCCGCGCCCTGCAGCGTGGCCGTGGCGATGGTTTCTATGTCGTCAAAGCCCAGCGCCGGCTCCAGCACGGGCGCGGCCAGCGATCCATCCTCACCGGCCAGCCCCCAGGGGGCGGCGCGGCCGCTGCGCATATAGGCAATACAGCGATGCCCGGCCAGGTCGGCCACGCTGCGCGGCACGCCATGGGCCTGCAGATAGGCGGGTGATGCGCACAGCACCATGGTTTGCATGCCAAGGCGCCGCGCAACCAGCCAGTCGCTGTCAGACAGTTCCCCGCTGCGTATGGCCAGGTCAATGCCGTCATCGGCGAAGTCCAGCTGGCGGTCGGTGAAGCTGGCCTCGATGCGCAGGCGCGGATGCAGCTGCGCCAGCTCCAGCAGCAAGGGAGCCACGTGGTGGCGGCCGAAGACCACGGGTGCGCTGATGCGCAGCCGGCCCACCACTTCCCGCCGCCCGGCTTCCAGCATGTGCCGGGCGGCATCCAGGTCCTCCAGCGCCTGCGCGCAGCGCTCGTAGAACATCTGGCCGTCCTCGGTCAGCCCCAGGCTGCGCGTGGTGCGCACGAACAGCCGCGCGCCCAGGCGCTCTTCCAGCCGCGCCACGGCCTTGCCAACAGCCGAGCGCGTAAGGCCCAGGCGCTCGGCCGCCTGGGCGAAGCTGCCGGCCTCGGCCGAGGCGACGAAAGCGCTGACGCCTGCCAGCCTGTCATTTGCAATTGGTTCCATAAATTCTACAAACCATAGCCTCAATTGAATCAATGCAATTATGGAGGAATCAATAGACTGAAGTCCTGTTTGATATCTGCCTCGAAAGGACCGCCTTCCATGACCGTGCCTGCGTCTTCCCCATTCATGCAGCAATGGCAACTGCCTGCCCTGGGCCATGAAAACCTGCAGCTGGTGCAAGTCCCCATTCCCGAGCCCGGGCAGGGCCAGGTACTGGTGCGCGTGCATGCGGCATCGCTGAACTACCGCGATCTGCTGATCCTGCGCGACGGCATGGGCATGGGGCCGGCCCTGCCCCTGGTGCCCGGCTCGGACATGGCTGGCGAGGTGGTCGCCATCGGCCCGGGAGTCGCGGAGTTCGCGGTTGGCGACGCCGTGATCAGCACCTTCTTCTGCGGCTGGCAGGACGGCGTGCAGCCGCGCACCAGCCTGCCGCTGGGCTCGCCCGGGCCGGGCATGCTGTCGGAATACGTGGTGCTGGGCGAAGACAACCTGGTCGCCGCGCCCCGTCAGCTGGACTTTGCGCAGGCCAGCACCCTGACGTGCGCGGGCGCAACCGCCTGGTTCGCGCTGGCCGAGTCCGCGCCCACGCGGCCCGGCGACACCGTAGTCATCATGGGCACGGGCGGCGTGGCGCTGTTCGCCATGCAGATCGCCCATGCCCAGGGTGCGCGCGTGGTGGTGGTTTCGGGCAGCGACGACAAGCTGGCGCGGGCTGCGCAGCTGGGTGCAGACCACGGCATCCACCGCCACCGCACGCCGGACTGGGCCGCCGAGGTGCGCGCCCTCACGGGAGGACGCGGCGCCGACCATGTGCTGGAACTGGCCGGGGGGGATAACTTCGGCCGCTCGCTATCGGCCCTGGCACAGGGAGGCCGCGTGTCGGTGATCGGCAATCTGCAGGGTGACGAGCTGCGCGGCTCGGTCTATCCGCTGCTGCTGGGGCGCGCCACCGTTCAGGGCATCGGCGTGGTACACCGGCGTGCGCTGCAGGATCTGGTGCGTGCCGTGGACTGGCTGAAGCTGCAACCTGTGATCGACAGCGAATACGCGCTGGCCGATCTGCCGGCAGCCCTGGAGCATCTGGAGCGGGGTGCTTTCGGCAAGCTGGTGCTGCGCATGCGCTGAACGTCCGGCAACCGGCAATCATCGTCCCAGCCCCTTGCTGGTGCAATCCCGCACTTTCGCGGCAACTGCGGGAAATCCCCGATGCACCACCCAGGTGCGGCCATTAAAGTCCATCCACTCTCGCGGTACCACAGTGCTGCACAAGAGGGGCCGAGGAGACAACTCGTACACAACCAGATCAACATTCATAAATAGCATCCCAAGATGCATTTCCCAGAGCGCCGGCAAGTCCGGCGCTTTTTTTATGCCTGCGGCCAGCCTGATGCGGCACCGTGGCGGTGCGACAATCGCCGCCCTATGGAATGGATCATCGTCTCGCTGGCCTCGATGCTGGCTGGCTTCGTGGACGCCATCGTGGGCGGCGGAGGCCTCATCCTGCTGCCCGCGCTGTTCGCCACCTTCCCCACCGCACCACCGGCCACGCTGCTGGGCACCAACAAGAGCGCCTCGGTCTGGGGCACGGCCATGTCCACCTGGCAGTACGGCCGCAAGGTGCAGTTGCCCTGGCGCGCGATGATGCCGGCGGCCTGCGTGGGCATGGCGGGCTCTTTTGCGGGCGCCTGGGCCGTCACGCAGATCTCCCCCGATTTCCTGCGCCGGCTGCTGCCGCTGGTGCTGCTGGGCGTGCTGGTTTACACGCTGGCGCGCAAGGACATGGGCCGCCGCCACACGCCGCACTATTCGGGCCGCGCCGAGACGCTGATCGCCTGCGCCATCGGCCTGGTGATTGGCTTCTATGACGGTTTCTTCGGCCCCGGCACGGGCAGCTTCTTCGTGTTCCTGTTCGTGCGGCTGATGGGCTATGACTTCCTGAACGCATCGGCCTCGGCCAAGCTGCTGAACATGGCCACCAACCTGGCTGCGCTGGCGCTGTTCGCGCTCAAGGGCCATATCTGGTGGCACCTGGCCGTGCCCATGGCGGTGGCCAATGTGCTGGGCGCCATGCTGGGCACGCACATGGCCCTGCGCCATGGAACGGGCTTTGTGCGCGGCATTTTCATCGGCGTGGTGAGCCTGCTGATCCTCAAGACCGGCTACGACGCCTTCATCGCCTGAGCACGGGCCAGCGGCGTTCGCAACACCTGCCATCGGCGTTGGCGACGGCAACCTTCTATAATTGCCGACTTTTCGCCTTGAGCTGCGGCGGCTGGTGCATGTCGCACCCCTGCCAGCGGCCGTACCCGACCAGCCGCAAAAAACCGGCCCCGCCGTCCATGGCCCATGCACTGATGCGTGCCTTGGCGCTTTCTTCATGCTGCGGCGCCGGGGTCAGGTCTTGAGCGACAGCCCAGGAGTTCCATGAAACGCTTTACCGTCATCGCCGCCGCCGCGCTGGCCCTGTGGACCGCCGCCGGCGTTCAGGCCCGCCCCTTCGACGCCATCCAGAAGGAAGGCACGCTACGCCTGGCCACCGAGGGCTACTACGCGCCCTTCGCCCATTTCGAGGGCAAGCAGCTGACCGGCTTCGAAGTCGAGCTGGCCCAGATGATGGCCGCCAAGATGGGCGTGAAGTACGAGTGGAAGACCATCAGCTTCGACGCCCTGCTGACCGGCCTGCAGCAGGACCGCTGGGATCTGGTGATTTCCTCGCACGGCATCACGCCCGAGCGCGAGAAGGCCGTGACCTTCACCCAGCCCCATTACTGCTCTGGCCCCATCGTGATGTCGCTGGACCCGGCCATCCGCTCGGGCAAGGACCTGGCGGGCAAGACGGTGTCGGTGCAGACCGGCAACGCGG
>NZ_JTKZ01000565.1:0-2315 GCF_000799035.1 Delftia sp. ZNC0008 | reverse complement strand
GGTTTCATTGCGGCGCCAGTCCTGGGCCAGGGTGGCGTCCAGGAACTCCTGCGCAGCCTCGGGCGGCATGACGCGGTGGGCGTTGGCCGCCAGCGGCATGCGCGCGGCCAGCCGGCCTATGGCCCACCAGGTCTGCACGGATTCACCGGGGTGCTTCAGCCGCTGCAGCATCCACTGGCCCATTTCCTGGCGGTACTGCCAGGGCACAGCTTCCATGGCGGCGAACAGGCGCAGCATGTCGTCGTAGCTGCCATGGGCGGACTTGCCCTGGCTGCGCTGCGTGGACTGCTGCACGGCCTTTTGCATGTGGCCGGCAACCTCTTCCAGCAGCTCCATCTGCCGGGCCTCGTCCAGGCCCGCGGCCACGCGGCGCCAGAAGACCCACCATTCGGTGCGGTTGGCCGCCTCGCCGCCATGGCCCAGGCCCTGGCCATGCAGTTGCCAGACCTGCTGCATGCGCCAGCCGTCCAGCTCGGCGCCCACGCCGGGGCGCAGGCACCAGCCTGCCAGGTTCAGCCAGACGCGCTCGTGCTCGGCCGTGCGGCGGCGGCGCCTGGCGCGGGTCAGCAAGGTGTCGAACAGTGCGCGCAGCAGCGGCAGGTCCCAGTCCTCGCGCGGGCCCAGCCGTCGCTCCAGCGACTGGCGCAGCTGGCGGACCTCCTTGGCCGTCACCTCCTGGGCCTGGCTGCCGAAGATGCGCTCGATCAGGGCCACGGCATCCGCCAGCCGGCCCTGCCGGGCAGAAAGATCGCCGGTGTCCTGCGCATCTGCGGCCAGCGCGCCGCGCACGCTGAACGGCAGCAACCACTGGCGCTGCGCATCGTCGGCGGCCACGCAGCGCACCTCCAGCGTGCCGACCTCGGTCATGCAGGCCTGCAGTTGCACTTCGACCTGGGCCTTGTCCCGGCCCTCGGGCGCGGGCAGCACGGTGGACAGGGCGGGCAGCTCGACCCAGCCCTCGCCGTCGAGCGCCGCGATACGGCCGGCCTGCGCAGGCGCCGCCGCCAGGCTGTTGGCCACCAGCGAAAAGCGCACGGCCTGGCCCAGGCGCAACGCAAAGCGCCGGCCGGAGAGCACGATGCGCACGCCCTCCTCCGTGCCGCGCGGCAGCAGGCAGATGCCCTGTGGTGCGGCACCCGCCTTCTCGGGCAGGACCAGCCAGTAGCTGCGCGGCGAGCCACCGCCGATGCGCGGTACCGGGGCGGGCACAGTCCGGGCATCTTCCGATTCCGGCAGATCCTCAGACGGACGGCTCTGGACATGCATGGCCAGGCCATGCGCCGCCGCGCCACGTGCCACGGCCCAGTCGGGATGCGGGTTGTGCAGCAGGCGCAGCGGCTGGCCGCGCCAGGCCTGCAGTTGCGCCACCAGCCGCTGGGCCAGCGCATGGGCGTGGAAGACGCCGCCATTGAGCAGGACCGCATCGGGCAACTCCCCAGCCGCGTGCTGCGCGAGGAACTGCGCCAGGTGCCGTGTGATCGCCGCATCGGCAGGATAGGGCAGCCCCAGGCCGCGCAAAGCGCCCTGGCGCCGGGTGGGCAGATCCTGCAGGCCGGCCAGCGGCATGAAGCCTTCGACCACGGCCTCGCGCACCTCGTCGCGGCGCAGCGTGGCCGTGCGCGTCTGCGCCAGCAGCTTCGATCCGCTGCCCAGCAGGGTCACGGCCACGGACTCGGGCGCATCGTCGGCCAGCAACTGTTCCTTGGCCATGCGGCAGCGCTGCACCAGTTGGGCGAAGCGTGCGGCGGGCAGGCGCTCGCCGGGCGGGGCGAACTGCGGCTCCAGCCGATGGGCCAGCGCCAGGTCCATGTTGTCGCCGCCCAGCATCAGGTGCTCGCCCACGGCCGTGCGTGTCAGCACGGGCAGGCCTCCAGCTTCAGCGGGCTGCACGCGGATCAGGGTCAGGTCGGTGGTGCCGCCGCCCACATCCACCACCAGCACCAGGCGGCAGTGCGCCAGCTCGGCCGCCAGGCGTTCGCCCTGCAGCACCAGCCAGTCGTGGAAGGCAGCCTTGGGTTCCTCCAGCAATTGCACCGCAGGCAGGCCGGCCAGCCGCGCGGCCTCCAGCGTCAGTGCGCGCGCGCCTTCGTCGAATGAGGCCGGCACGGTCAGCACGACCAGCTGGTCCCTCAGCGGCGCGCCGGGGTGCGTGCGGTCCCAGGCCTGCCGGACATGGTCCAGGTAGCTGGCTGAGGCCTGCAGCGGAGACAGCCGGGCCACCTCTTCGGGCGCGCCCCAGGGCAGGATGGCCGCCGTGCGGTCCACGCCCGCGTGCGACAGCCAGCTCTTGGCGCTGGCCACCAGGCGCGACGGCA
>NZ_JTKZ01000320.1:0-8257 GCF_000799035.1 Delftia sp. ZNC0008 | reverse complement strand
CCGCGTCCGAGGTGGCCAATCTCACGCCCCTGCCCAGCCTGCTGCTGATCGGCGAAGACGCAGCCGGCCGCTACTACTCCATGGTGGCCAAGGCCACCTTCACCATCGAGTCCGATGGCCGCCTGACCCTGGCCGACCAGGGCGGCGGCCAGGGCGGCGAGCCCGTCGCCCCGCATGCCGACATGCAGGACCAGAGCATGTCCACCGGATGCAAGCCCTATGGCGCCGTGGCCAACCAGCGCACCACCTGGTTCCCGTATACGGGCGTGTTCGTGCGCGGCGGCACGCTGGTCGGCGCCCAGGCGGATGGCGCCGATGCGGCCATCAAGACGCTGACCGAGCATGAAGGCGCCCAGATGCTGTACACGGGCAAGGATGCCGACCCCACCGAGTACTACTACGCGCCCTGTGTGGGCGCGCAGCGCGTGGCCACCGGCTGGCGGCTGGACCGCTATCTGCCCGATGGCGGACAGCTGCGTGTGCGTGCCGATGCGCGTAACGGCAATGGAAACGGCAAGGGCCAGACGCTGGCGCTGAAGCTGCCCAAGCCCTTTGCGCCCTTCGTGCTGGTGCGCTACCAGTCGGGAGCGATGATTCCCGTGCCCATGCGTGCCGTGCTGGCCACGGTGGACCTGCCCGAGCGCCGCGTGGTGCTGCAGTTCCAGGGCACCTACGCCGTGGAGCCGGCCATCCGCAAGATGGAGCTGCGCCTGATCGTGCCCGGCAGCCGCCCCTCCGAAGGAGAGACCGCCGCGCGCCACGCCGAACGAACCCAGGCCCAGCTGCGTGACCTGGCCCGCTGCGCCCCGCCGCGCGGCCATGCCATCGAGCCCTGCGCCAATCCGCAGCGCACGCCGGACCCGCTGATCTTCTATTCCTCGCAGGAACTGCGCGAGCGCTCGCGCAGGCGCTGAGGGCGTCTCAGACCTTGTCCAGCGCCTGCTCCAGGTCGGCCAGCAGGTCGCTGATGTGCTCAATGCCCACGGACAGGCGCACCATGCCTTCGGTGACGCCGGCCTTGGCCAGTTCCTCGGCGTCGAGCTGGCGGTGCGTGGTCGATGCCGGGTGCGTGGCCAGGGACTTGGCGTCGCCGATGTTGACCAGGCGCGTGAACAGCTGCAGCGCATCCAGGAAGCGCGCACCGGCGGCGCGGGTGTTGCTGTCGCCGTTGCCGTTCCTGAGGCTGAACGACAGGATGCCCGAGGCGCGGCCGCCCAGCTGCTTCTTCACCAGGGCGTGGTCGGGATGGTCCTGCAGGCCGGCGTAGCGCACCCATTCGATCTTGGGATGCCTTTGCAGCGTCTCGGCGATCTTCTGGGTGTTCTCGCAGATGCGGTCCATGCGCAGGGCCAGCGTCTCTATGCCCTGCAGGATCAGGAAGGCGTTGTGCGGCGACAGTGCGGCGCCGGTATTGCGCAGCGGCACCACGCGCACGCGGCCGATGTAGGCTGCCTCGCCCAGGGCCTCGGTGTAGACCACGCCGTGGTAGCTGACATCGGGCTCGTTCAGGCGCTTGAAGCGGGCCTTGTGCTCGGCCCAGGGGAACTTGCCGCTGTCCACGACGGCGCCGCCCACGCTGTTGCCGTGGCCGCCCAGGTACTTGGTCAGCGAGTGCACCACGATGTCGGCGCCATGCTCGATGGGGCGCAGCAGGTAGGGGCTGGGCACGGTGTTGTCCACGATCAGCGGCACGCCATGGGCGTGGGCCACGTCGGCCAGGGCGCGGATGTCGGTGACATTGCCCAGCGGGTTGCCGATGGACTCGATGAAGATGGCCTTGGTCTTCTCGTCGATGTGCTGGGCGAAGCTGGCCGGGTCGCGCGGATCGGCAAAGCGCACCGTGATGCCCTGCTGCGGGAAGGTGTGGGCGAACAGGTTGTAGGTGCCGCCGTAGAGCGTGCTGGCCGAGACGATGTTGTCGCCTGCCTCCGCGATGGCCTGGATGGCATAGGTGATGGCGGCCATGCCCGAGGCCACGGCCACGGCGGCAATGCCGCCTTCCAGCGCCGCGACGCGCTTTTCCAGCACGTCGGTGGTGGGGTTCATGATGCGCGTGTAGATGTTGCCGGCCACCTTGAGGTCGAACAGGTCGGCGCCATGCTGGGCACTGTCGAAGGCATAGGCCACGGTCTGGTAGATGGGCACGGCGGCCGACTTGGTGGTGGGGTCGGGCGAGTAGCCGGCGTGGACGGCCAGGGTTTCGATGCGCATGGAAGATTGCCTTTCTGGTGACGGCTTACGCAAGAAGGGCAGGGCGGGCCATTTGCCATGGGCAGCGGCGCGTTCCCGCATCCTGTTTGCGTAAGTCCTGAGGTTTTACAAGCGGAGGACGGTTGGCATTGTGGCGTGCCGGCCTCCGGTGCCCAACGATGCGTTGGTTACGAACATATACGCCGCAGACCGGTTGCTCCTCTGCCGTGCGCAGATATGTCCGGCCTGGCTTTGCCAGGATCGTGAGTGAATGTGTATTTTTGTTAACAACGTGTTGTAACGTGACCTGATCGCTAGACTCCATTCGGGAGTTGATGGTGACGTTGACAGCAAGACATTTTCTGGCGCTGGCGGTGCCCTTGTGCACCTCGCTGCTGGCCGGCTGTTTCTATGTCTGCTGGCGGCATCTGCGTGCCCGGCGCGAATTGCGCA
The DNA here is from genome assembly GCF_000799035.1 of Delftia sp. ZNC0008. Taxonomy (NCBI): domain Bacteria; kingdom Pseudomonadati; phylum Pseudomonadota; class Betaproteobacteria; order Burkholderiales; family Comamonadaceae; genus Delftia; species Delftia sp. ZNC0008. The sequence goes on along the minus strand of NZ_JTKZ01000320.1, from coordinate 5,614 downwards.
GCATGTCCCTCGCCTTCACCGGATTCAGCCTGGCGCTGCTGCTGCAGGTCCTGGAGCGGCCTGCGGCCGTGCCCGTCAATGCGCTGGCCACGGCCGCGCTGCAGCTGTGTGCGGCCTGGTTCATCACCGAGGCCATGGCCATGCGCCAGGGCGTGCGACCGGATGCGCCGCTGGCGGCTGTCTTTGGCAGCGCAGTGCTGGCGGTGCTGGGCTACTACGCCTGGGTCGTTCCCGATGCGCAGGCGCGCCAGCATGTGCTCAATTTCGGCCTGGGACTGCAACTGGCCCTGCCGCTGTGGCGTTTGCCGCGCAGGCATCCCGGTACGGACTGGGACCGGCTGCTGCTGGGGGTGTTCGTGGTCTTTGCGCTGAGCTTTTTCGTTCGTGCGCTGTGGCTGACACCGCCTGGCGCCTCGCCACCGGCCGACGCGGCCAGTGAATGGCTGGGCATTTCTTCCGCGTGCCTGGCGAAGCAGCTGAGCCTGCTGGTGTTCGGCCTGCTGTTCGCCATTGTGTTCCTGGCGGCGGCGGTGCGCGACACCGTGCAGGAGCTGCGTGAGGAGCGCGACCGCGATCCGCTGACAGGGCTGCTGAACCGGCGCGCCTTCAAGGAGGAGGTGCAGCGCCGGCGGGCCGAGCACCCTCAGCTTTCAGCCGCCGTGCTGGTCTGTGATCTGGACCATTTCAAGCGGGTCAACGACGGCTGGGGCCACGCGGCCGGTGACGAAGTGCTGCAGCGCTTTGCGCGACTGCTGCTGCGCAGCACGCGCCAGCAGGACCTGGTGGCCCGCTTTGGCGGGGAAGAGTTCGTGGCCTTGCTGCCGCGTGCGGACCCGCTGGCCGTGCAGTCGATCACCCGGCGCATACAGACCCAGCTGCGCCTGATGGGCTTCAGCGGGCTGCCCGACGAGGTGCGCATCACCGCCAGCTTCGGCGTGGCCTGGATGGCGCCGGGCCAGACGCTGGAGCAGGCGCTCGCGCGTGCCGACGCCATGCTCTACGAGGCCAAGCGCGCAGGCCGGGACCGGGTGCGGTTGGTGAAGGAAGAGGAAACGCTCTAGGACTTGGCCGGCGCGACCGCAGCCTGCAGCAGGCGAGCGGTGCGGGGCGGACGCGTTGTCTGCGGCGTCTGCGGGGCGCTGGACTCGCGTGGCCCGCGCGGTTCAAGCGCAGGCCTGGAAGGCCGCTGGGCCGCTGCCGGCTGGCGCAGCTCCCAGCCCGGCAGCGCGGCATGCACCATGGCGGCGCCGTGGGCGTCGTTGGCCGCATAGTGGCGCTGGGCCAGGCTCAGCTGCGGTGCAGCCCAGTTGGAGGTGGAGATCTTCTTGGACTTTTGGAAGTTCTGCCCCAGCACCAGGGCCACGGCCGCGCGCACGCCTACCGAGCTGGCGTAGCCATGGCGCTTGAACACGCGGTCCAGGTCGATCACGTTGTTCAGCGCCACGCCCAGGCGCGCGGGCAGCGCGCTGCGGTCATGGTCCAGCCCGAAGCCGGCCTTGCAGATGGCCTCGCTTGCCAGCACGTCGGCCGCAAGCGCGCGTGCCTGCGCATGGTGCAGCTGCAGCAGCCAGGCCTGGTCGCAGGTGGACAGTTGCACCACATGGGGGCCGGTGTCGGTCTGGCTGGCGTGGAAAAGAGGCTTGCTCTCGGTATCGAAGCCGAGCACGGGCGCGGCCATCAGCGCGGCGCGGGCGGCCGCGAATTCGGCGTCGGTGGCGGGCACGTGGATGCAGCGTTCCGGCAGGGCGGAAAAAGGCGGCAGCAGGCGGCTGTCTTCCTTGCTGGGGGCGTGCAGGCGGGGCATGGGAAAGGGGGGGGAGGCCGAGGCGAGCCGTCAAGTATGCCTGCTCCTGCATGTCCCTTCGGCCCCGGGTTTTTATCCCCGATGCATGTGGACGGAGTTGTGGAAAACTCCGGGTGTAACTTGCCGAATCCGCGCCCTGCAAGGCTTTCCACGGAATGCCTAAAAAATCAGCGCAGTGGCGAAAGGGCGTCGATTAAGGGTAATTACGGATGGCCGCGGCGGACCCGTGGGCAGGGTCCGGTGGTTGTTTCAAGAGGTGTCTAAAGGCCTTGGTCGCTGAACACCGGGGCCCGTTTTTCCAGGCCTGCGCGCACGGCTTCGGCCTGGTTGGCACTGCCCAGCAGGGCCTGCTGCTCGCGCGCCTCGGCCAGCAGGATGTCCTGGGGCGATGCCGTTTCGCTGAGCTGCATCAGGCGCTTGGACGCACGCATGGCGTGCGGGCTGCTGGCCGCGATCTGGCGGGCCAGGTGGCGCGCTTCCTCCAGCGGCGCGGAACTCACGCGCGTGGCCAGGCCCAGGGCCACGGCCTCGGGGCCGGGCACGATGCGGCCCGTGTAGACCAGCTCGCGCAGCACATCGCCGCGCACCAGCGGCGCGGCCAGCGCGCAGCCGGCCATGTCGGGCACCAGTCCCCACTTGATTTCCATGATGGACAGCCGCGCATCCTCGGCCACCAGGCGGATGTCCGCGCCCAGCGCCAGCTGCAGGCCGCCGCCGTAGGCCACGCCGTGCACGGCGGCGATCACGGGCACGGGCAGTTCGCGCCAGCCCCAGCAGATCTGCTGGAAGCGGTTGGCAATGCCGTGCGTGCGCGCGGCCAGGTCCGTCATGTCCGCCGTCTGCTGGCCGTCGGCAATGCCGGCCATGCTGCCCATGTCCAGGCCCGCGCAGAAGGCGCGCCCCTCGCCATGCAGCACCACGGCGCGCAACCCGGGCGTGTCCCGCAGCCGCGCCAATGCGTCGATCAGTGCGTCGAACATGGCGGGGTCCAGCGCATTCATCTTGTCGGGCCGGGCCAGGGTCACCTCGGCCACGCCGTGGTCCACCGATATGCGCACGCGTTCTTGGCTCATGGCTTGTCTCCTTGTGTCTATGCGGTTCTTTGCTGGCGGTCGGCCGCGTTGCGCGATTCGATGGCGCTGCGCGCATTCGCCCAGTCCTGGTCGCTCCAGCTGGCCAGCCCGGCGAAGTTGCCGCCCGTCGCCTGGTATTGTCCGCCGTCTATGGCGATGGTCTGTCCCGTCAGGTACTCGGCCTGGCGGCTCATGAGGAAGACGGCCAGGTTGGCCAGCTCGGGCATGCGGCCGTTGCGGCCCATGGGGTTGTCGGCGCGCACATGCTCGCCGCCCTGCGGGTTCAGCCGCGCGCTCATGCCTTCGGTGGGAAACAGGCCCGGCGCGATGGCGTTGAAGCGTATGCCCCGGTTGCCCCATTCCACGGCCAGCGACTGCGTCATGGCATGCACGCCCGACTTGGCCATGGCCGAGGGCACGGTGAAGGCCGAGCCGTTCCAGACCCAGGTGGTGAGGATGGACAGCACGCTGGCCTTGCGGCCCTCGGCCAGCCAGCGGCGGCCGCACTCCAGCGTGAGGTTGAAGCTGCCGCGCATGACGATGTTGGCCACGGCGTCGAAGGCGCGCATGGACAGGTCCTCGGTGCGGCTCACGAAGTTGCCGGCCGCGTTGTTGACCAGGCCCGTGAGCGCGCCGCCGTCGGCCCAGATGGCCTCGATCATCTGCTCCACGGCCTCGGGCTGGCGCACGTCGCAGGCATGGCCCGTGGCCCGGCCGCCGTGCTGCTGCACCAGCTCCTGCGCTGTCTGCTCGACCACGGCGCCGCGCCGGCCGCACAGGTGGATGTCGGCGCCCAGCATGAGAAACGCCTCGGCCATGACACGGCCCAGGCCGGTGCCGCCGCCGGTGACGAGGATGCGTTCGCCCTGGAGCAGGCCGGGCTTGTAGATGAGGTCGTCGAGGGTCATGGCTGCTGTCTCCTGTGCTGCCGGGGAAGGAATAGGGGGACTGCGGCAGCGCTTGGCGCCGCCAGGGGATCGGAGCGTCAGAGCGCGCGCGAGATCACTTCCTTCATGATTTCGCTGGTGCCGCCGTAGATGCGCTGCACGCGCGCATCGGCGTACATGCGCGTGACCATGTATTCGTTCATGTAGCCGTAGCCACCATGCAGCTGCACGAGTTCGTCGAGCACGCGGCCCTGCGCTTCCGAGCCCCAGAGCTTGGCCATGGAGGCCGTGGCCGTGTCCAGCGTGCCGGCCACCAGCTGCTCCACGCAGCGGTCGATGAAGGCGCGGCCCACGGTCAGCGTGGTGGCCACCTCGGCGAGCTTGAACCGGGTGTTCTGCATGTCGGCAATGGCCTGGCCGAAGGCGCGGCGCTCGCGCACATAGGCCAGCGTGGCCTCATAGGCGCCTTCCATGCAGGCCAGGGCGGCCAGGCCGATGATCAGGCGTTCGTAGGGCAGGTCGCCCATGAGCTGGTAGAAGCCCTGGCCTTCGCGCCCGCCCAGCAGCGCGTCCTGCGGCACGGTCACGTCGTCGAAGAACAGCTCCGAGGTGTCCTGGGCCTTCATGCCCATCTTGTCGAGCACGCGGCCCACGCGAAAGCCCGCGCAGTCCCGGGTCTCCACGATGAGGATGGAGGTGCCGCGCGCGCCCTGGGCCGGGTCGGTCTTGCAGACCACGAGGATCAGGCCGGCCAGCAGGCCGTTGGTGATGAAGGTCTTGCTGCCGTTGATGCGGTAGCGGCCGTCCCTGAGTTCTGCGCGCGTGCGCACGCCCTGCAGGTCCGAGCCCGCGCCGGGCTCGGTCATGGCGATGGCGCCCACCAGTTCGCCGCGCGCCATGGCGGGCAGGTACTTGCGCTTTTGCGCCTCGGTGCCATGGTTGAGCAGGTAGTGGGCCACGATGGAATGCACGGAGTTGCTCATGCCCGAGAGGGCGCGGCGCGCCATCTCCTCGTGGATCACGGCCTCGTGGCGGAAGTCGCCGCCGCCGCCGCCGTAGTCCTCGGGGATGTCGGTGCACAGCAGGCCCAGCTCGCCGGCGCGGCGCCAGATGGCATGGCCCACGTTGCCGCGCTGGCGTGCGGCCTCGTCCTGCGGCTGCATTTCGGTTTCCAGAAAGCGCACGGCGGTGGCGCGCAGGCTTTCCAGTTCGGGGGTGCTCCAGGAGCGTGTCAGTTGCAGTGGCATGGCTTGGACCGGTGGATTGAGGGGTTCAGTTGATGCGGCGTTCGCGGCCCTGCCAGTAGGGCTCGCGCAGCTGGAATTTCTGCAGCTTGCCGGCGGCCGACAGCGGCAGCTCGCTGCGGAACTCCACCGAGCGCGGGCACTTGTAGCCCGCGATGCGTTCGCGGCAGTGGGCGATGACCTCGGCCTCGGTCAGCGGCTGGCCCTCGCGCGCGACGATCACGGCGTGCACGCGCTCGCCCCAGCGTTCGTCGGGCACGCCGATGACGGCGCACATGGCGACCTGGGGCAGCTGGGCGATGGCGTTCTCGACCTCGGCCGAATACACGTTCTCGCCGCCGCTGACGATCATGTCCTTGAGCCGGTCCACGACGAAGAGGTAGCCGTCGGCATCCAGCCGGCCCATGTCGCCCGTGTGCATCCAGCCGTCCTTGAGCGCGGCGGCTGTCTCGGCAGGTTTGTTCCAGTAGCCCTGCATGACCATGGGGCCGCGCGCCGTGATCTCGCCCACCTCGCCGGGCGGCAGCTCGCGGCCCTCGCCATCGACGATGCGCACCTCGGCAATGGTCACGGGCCGGCCGGCCGCGCGCAGCAGGCGCTCGCGCT
>NZ_JTKZ01000541.1:0-11137 GCF_000799035.1 Delftia sp. ZNC0008 | reverse complement strand
ATCCACATCGGCAATCGACCATGGGCCGGCGATGTGGTCATCTTCCGCGCGGATGAAGGCACCGGCCACCGAAAACAGCTTGCGCGCCGCCGCCTGGCCCGCATCCGACAGCGGCGTGGGCGTGGGGCGGTAGAACACCACCTCGGTGCTGCGCTCCGAGCGCAAGGCCATCAGATCGCTGCGCAGCCAGGCCTGGACCTGGCGCACACGGGCGCGCGCCTGCGCATCCTGGGGGTAGAGCGGTGCGCCGCCAAAGCGGTCCTGCAGGTACTCGCAAATCGCCGAAGACTCCGACAGGCTGAAATCGCCGTCCACCAGCGTGGGCACCCGTGCCGTCAGTGACGCGGCCACATAGTCCGCCCCGGTGTTCTGTCCCGCCGAAAGGTCCAGCGTGCGCAGCTCGAAGTCAATCCCCTTGACCTTCAGCGACACGAACACGGACAGGGCATAGGGAGAGGCGAATTGCGAATCGGCGTACAGCAGCATGAGGGCCTTTCGGGGAAACTGCATGGGGATGGGGGCACTGATGGTAGCTGAGCACTCGGGGCCTATGGCCCGAGTAGGCAGTCTGCCTCACCTTGTGACTCCGATTGTCCAAGTCAGCCTCGCCGACTGGCCCACGCCATGAACTTTGCCAACCGGTGGGCACTGTACATGGATCGGCAGCATCGGTCAGAAGGTTAAGGGTCCTCTGCACAGATCAAAAACGATCTGCTACGCACCATTCATCACAACACTGTCCAGACAGCCAGTCGCCTGTAAGTCGTTGCGATTGCAACGATAGATAGTTCATGCCTGAAGTTGGCTGTCACAGAAAAAGTCGATTTTTGCAGAGGATTCCTAAGAAAATTCTTAAACTATCGATAGCCTGTTTGCACGCATTTATTGCATCTATAGAGTTTCCCTATAGCATTGGGCCAGCCCCTAAAAATCAGTAGCCGTACGCTGACTCCAGCTGCGCCGGTCCGCTCTTGGCGGATGGTCACGCCAGAACAATGCCGCCCACCTTTGGAGTTGGGTTTTTGGTGCTTTTGATTATCCAGTTCTCAGCTTTTCCCAAGCTGGAGTTTTAGGATTCAATTGATTGGACCATGTGCCCTCTCGAAGGCTGCTTGGCGCAAGTTGAGCAACTCGCCTGTATTAAATCAATAGGCGATATTTCTATGGTTCTTAATCTTTCTGGGGGAGAATTATGAAAAGTTTACTTGTTTTTTTCTTTGTAATATTGAGTGCGATTTTTCCTGATACCGTCCTGGCGAATGAAGAGGTCGTGCAGGTAAAAATATCCACTCATTTCAAGGGTGAGGTGGTTAAAAGGAGTGCCGTCGTGGGTTTGGGTGATTCAATAAAGCTCACATCCAGTCAAGAAGGAATGATTGTTGCTATAGAATATGTGATAAAAAATATTCAAGTGAATAATTTGAAGAAATATAGCTTATCTGCGACTTTATACTCTGGTGTAGAGGGTGGTGAAACTTGGTTGTCCAAGCGCGATATTTTTGCAGTTGTGGAAAAATCAGTTCCTGCCTTTTTCAGACTTGACGAAGCATCTGACGAGATGCAGGTGGAGGTAACCATAGCTGACATCCAGGACGAAGAGGGATACTTGAAAAATATGCCTAGAAAAACCTGCGATTTGAGCTTGGAAAGTCCTATTGTCCTGAAATCTCAGAGTGCATCAGGAACGTATGGCTGCTGCGATATTCGTTGCCAATCTCTTAATGGAACCTGTTGTGGCGCAATTATGTGCTGTCTCAGGGATCCCGATAGCTATCCAGTTTGGCAAAATGATATTGCGCATGATTGCTGCTGTTATTCACCTCAATATTAAGCAAAGATAGCATAAGGAACTCATTTACCGTCCAGCACGAGCGCCCCGAACCAACCCTCGCCTCCCGCCTGTACCAAGAGTTCCAGCGCTTGAACTTCACCGAATGGCCCACAAAGCCGGCCAGGACCAACGGACCCTGAAGCAGTCCGAGTCCGGCGACCTTGTCCCTGACGCCACGGCGTTGCAGCAACTGCACCTTGCTGGAGTCGATATTGGCTAGGTGCTGTTGTCTCTGCGCTCCGCCACGCCCGACGCCGATGTGCAGACGCGGCTTGCGCGTGGCGAGGCCTTTGTGGGTCGGTGTGGCGTGGCAGGCCTCGCAGGCGCAGGACACGCGGCTGGGCGAAGTGCGCGAGGCCGTGCTGCGGCTGGAGAACGTGGTCGTTCAGGGCGGATCCGCACCCGGTTCACCCCGGGCGGCCCATGCCGCCTTCAAAGACATCGCGCACGTCACGAAAGGTCTGTGAACCCCATTCATCACGGTGCTCGCCATGCAGGGCGGCCGCCACGTAAACGATCTCCGACAACTGCGAGATGCGTGCCGCCATGCCGTGCGCCACGATATGGCTCTCCGTGTTCTGGTAGTCGCCCATTTGCATCAGCACCTGCGCCAACTGCTGGACCTCGTAGTTGGCCTCGCGGGCCAGTTCGCGCCACTGCGATGGCGTTGCACCGGTGTCCAGCCTCGCTTGCAATTCGTACAGCGTGGTGCGCGGAAACACGATCCCGTCCACCGGCGTCTCTGATATCTGAGCCAGCGCCTGGGCCGCTACTGCCAGCAGGCGGGTGCGTGGGCCTGACTCCGCATCGCCGGGCACCAGCCGCGCCGAATTGATGCAGGCGGCCACGTCAAACGCCGTGTTCTGCAGATCGCACGTCGAGCCGGGCTGCGCCGCGTGGCGTGCCACATCGCTGGCGATGCGCAGCAGGCGGTCGGACTCCCCGCTGTGCCGGTGCTTCTCGTCGGTCATCGCGGCCTGCGTGAGTGCTTCAGCGGCCTGCAGGAACAGCGCGCGGTCCGCCTTGGCGAGTTTCTTGCGCGATGGTTTTGCGGCGACATGCTTCATGGACCTCCTTCGAGCAACGTACAGGCGCAGCAAAGGAGCCGCCTGAGGGGTCAGGTAGTATTTGGCGCTTGTAGTGACAACGCTCCATAGGCTATCAAACGAAAATTTGATCGTCAATAGTTTATATAAAAAATGTTTGACTTCTCTGCGCGCCTGACGGAGGAAAGAAATAGGCTGGGCCTGAGCCAAGAGGCGTTTGGCGCTATCGCGGGAGTGTCAAAGATGTCCCAACTCAACTATGAGAAGGGCGTCAGAAAGCCTGATGCGGGTTACCTCATGGCTGTCGCCGAGCAGGGAGTGGACGTCGCCTACCTGCTGACAGGTCAACGTTTGTTTGACCCGAACGCCATCCAGCACGAGCGCCCCGAACCCACCCTCGCGGCCCGCCTGCAGCAGGAGCGCCGGCGCCTGAACCTCAGCGAAGCCGAACTCGCCCGCAAGGCCGGCCAAGCCAAACAGGTCCTGCAGCAATTCGAGTCCGGCGCCCTCGTCCCCGACGCCACGGCGCTGCAGCAATTGCACCTTGCCGGCGTCGATATCGGCTACGTGCTGCTGTCCCTGCGCTCCCATGCGCCCGACGCCGATGTACAGGCACTGCTGGCGCATTACGGCAAGGCGACGGACGCTGGGCGCGCGCTGGTGCGAGGGGTGGCGGAGCTGGCCGGGCGGGGGTGAGGCTCACCCTCCACAGGGTTCAGTGTCTTGTCGCCCGGCCCAGCGACGTGCGCGGCTTGCCGTGCAGAAGGCGCCGCAGGACATAGGGCAGGCGCCAGGCGGGCCGCAGCGATGGGCCTGTGCGCTCGACAAAAAGCAAAACGGCAGCAACAGCCATGGCCGGCAGGTGCCAGGCCGCGGGAAAGGCAAAGGGCGCCAGCATCCACGGCCAGCATGCCGTGGCGCATGCCACGCCGGTTCGCAGTCCGTGCTGCAGGCTGTCCCGGTTGGCCGTGGGGCCGCTGGCGGCCACGGGGTACAGCCTGTGGCAGGCATTGTGGGCGCGCGTTCCTGCGGGCGATGAACTCCACAGGACCGCCACGGCAATGCAGGCAAGAATGAGCGCGGGATGCGCGGCTGCGTGCAAGAGGGCGGCAAGCGGCACCATAACCAGGCCGGCTGCCATCCACACCAGCGCATAGCCCGCAAGCAGCAGGCCCGCCGCCAGCAGGCGCCGGCGGGCCACGCTCGATCGCATGGCGTGGCGCACCTGCCGCAGTGCCAGCAGCGGCATCATGGCCAGAACCATGGCCAGCCATGCCACACCGAGGATGCCGAGCGTGTGCCCGTCCAGCACCAGCGGCGACAGGTCGGCCAGCGTGATCGAGGACAGCGAGCCGCACAGCGACAGGCCGGGCGCGGCAGGCGGGCTGATGGCCAGGCTGATGAAGCCTGCCCCCGACACGGCCATCAGTGCTGGCGCGGGAGCGGTCCGCAGGTCTCTCAGCAGCGCGTCCATACGCGGGCCTTAGCGGGTGGCGTCCTGTGCGACCACGCTCACGCGGTCCACGGTGATTTCGCGCCCGGGGTCGGCTTCGGGCTGTTCGATGGCCACGTTCAACTGGTCCAGACTGCCGCCTGCGTCCAGGATGGCCTGCGTGGCATCGGTGATGTCGATGGTGGCGCCCAGTCCGTTGCCTCCATGCGGTCCGTCGCTGGCCGAGGCCTTGGCCAATCCGAACAGGGCGACGGTGTCGGCATGCCGCGCTGCCGCCCCGGGCGAGCCGATGGAGACCGTCAGCACGCCGCTGGGCGCATTGCCGCGAATGCCTTCCAGGTGAAGAAAGTAGCGCTGTGGCCGCGGCAGCGCGGCGCCTGCCTGCAGCAACTCGACCTTTGCGGCACCGGGGTCCGCGATCGATACGGTGGTCAGCCGCGGCGTGCGGCCCACGATGACCCGCTCCGCATTGGAGCCCAGTACACGCGGCGCGGGCGGCGGGACCGTCGAGAATTCTGCGGGCATGTCGATCTCCTGCGGTGTGAGGCCTGCCGTGCTGGCCGTGAGCGTGGTGGCGCCCGTGCCGCTGGTCAGATTGTCATAGTCAGGGGCCAGCGCACCGCCCGGCAGGGTTTCACCCGGATCATAGGAGGCCAGCATTCCTTCGGTGTCCGGCATGACGAAGCCGCGGCCGGCAGGGCCGTTGCTCCAGGCGGCGCTGTTGTCCTGGATGTTGCCGGGCTGGGTCAGCCAGGCTGCCCAAAGCCGGTCCACATTGCAATGGTGCACCCAGAAAATCGGGTCCAGGGCGGCATAGTCCGGGTCTGACATGAATCCATAGGGCTCCTGCAGTCCGCCGACCATGATGTGAACCAGATTGTGCGGATTGGATTCAATGGCGCCAGTGTCGCTGCCGTCATGGGAAAAGGCGGTGATGCCACCGCCGTATTCCAAGGTGCCGGGAGCGCTGGTGAAGCGGTGGTAGTCCTGGCAACCCAGCGTGATATCACGGGGAATGTCAGGCGTTGGTCCCAGGCGCTTTGACCCATTGCGCCTGGCCTTGGCCAGGAAATTGGGAGAACCATCCGGCAATTTCTCTTCCAGGAAAGCCTGGGGTATGTTGCGTGCGGCCTGATTGCTGGAATTCAGGTAGTTCCAATAGGGAAGCGCCCAGTCCGCAGGGCCGCCAAGCTCCTTGACGGTCTTCGCCACAATCGCTTCGAATGCGGCGAGATAGCCGCGATGCCAGGGAAGAAAGTACCAGGTGCCATGCTGGCATTGGTCCCACATCTCCTCGGTTTCGGATGTGGGTGGCAAAGGGTCCTTGGCCGAAAGCACGCCGGCACTGATCCAGCCGCTCTTGTTGATGCCATGAATGGCGGCAAGATATCTCCAGCTGGTCCTGTCCGTAATGGGAAGAGAGTAAAGGTGCCCCACGGCCTTGGAATACCAGATCAGCGTTTCATTCCAGACAGTTCCACCTTGATTGACATCACGACGAATTCCAGTCATTGCGATCTCCTCCATGAAAGTTGGAGACTGGAGTGTATGAAGGCGGATTTTATTTTGCAAGGAATTGTTTTGTTTTATTGTGTCGGGTAGGGCATTTCAATTGATATTGAGATCGCATTCACATTGCGTTCATCTCAATGGGATTGAATTGATGATTTCCAGTATTGACCCATGGTAAGCATTGAGTCAGCTGACGGTGACGATTTTTTGTGTTGGAGCCGGGTTCTGGGTTCTTGCCATGGAGCTATCAAGGAAATGCATTGAGGGACGGCAGAGAGCGGTAAGCCCGGTTGCTCGTTTCGCGGCCGGTGAAATGAAAAAAGCCACCCGAAGGTGGCTTTTGTTTTCAGCCCTGGCGGCGGCGCATTCTTGCGATGCCGAACATGGCCAGAAGGGACGACAGCGCGATGATGCCCCATTCAGACAGGGTGGGAATCGCCGCAGTGCTGGCGGGTGCTGCCAGCAGTGCAAAGCCTCCCGGATCCTGGATGGATTGGTTGGCTATGCCGTCGTTGTCGCCGAGCCCGCCGTCGGTCAGCGTCAACGTGGCGCTCAGCCGGTCCGATGCCAGCACAGCACGGTTGGCAGGCAGTTGGTACCAGTGTGGTTGAGCACATGCTGCGCCTTGGCAGTTGAAACCATCAGGGCTGGGGCCGTACTTCATGTATACCGCGCCTGCAGGCACCGGTGTGCTGAAGTTCAGGGTGACGGTTGCATCGCTGCCCAGGTTGCCGCTGCTGAGATTCAGCGAGAGCAGTCCAGAGGGGAAAGTCACGCCTTGCGGAGCGGTCGCGGGTGGCGTGGTGCTGAAGCTGGCGTTGCTCACCTGCCAACCGTTGGCTGTCTGCAGTGCGACCATTGCCTTGCTGCCTCCAGCGGTGGACCAGGGGGCTTCGCAGCTGTTGGCGCTGCCACCGTTCAAGCCCTGGCACTGCCAGGTGTATTTGCCACTGGCGCTGGAGATCGCCGTAGCCGTGCCCGCGCTGCACAGGCCCGCTGCAGGGGCCAGTGCCGTGGCTTGGCCCGCCGCCGTGCCACAAGCGCCAGCGACTGGCACCTGTACATCAACGTTGTGCACGGTTCCTGTCGCGAAGCCCCCTGCAATGGGCTTGGCTGCTGCGGTGCTCTCGATGCCGGTGCCGCTGCTGTTGAGGTCCAGGCGCAGGCTGCCCGTGCCGCTGATGGCAGTGACGGGTACAGTCCATGTGATGCCGTTGTCGGCACTGGATGGCGTGCCCATCGTGCCGGTGGCGGTGCCTGTAGTGGTCAGCGCGAAATCTGTGGCGTCAACTCCGTTGACCGCTTCGCTGAAGGTCACTGCGAAATTGATGCTTGTGGCGCTGGCTGATGGTGTGCCCTGAGGGGCAATCGATGCCACCGAGGGCCCGCCCGGCGTGGCACTGGCGGCGACGTTGCCAAGGAAGTCACCCCAGATCCAGGAAGAAGAGGCGCCGGCAGCGGCAGATATCGTCTTGGTTTCCGTGTCGGTGGCGACATCAATGACATGGACTGTGCCATTCGCTGTTACAGCATACAGCGCCGCATCGTTTGCCGAGATACCAAGGCCCGTGATACTTGAGACCGCACCGCTCAGTGTGAGCGTTTTCTGTGTTGAAGTGTTGGCAGTGTCAACGACGTGCAATACATTGTTGTTTCCGCCAACATATAGTTTGCTGCCATTCTTTCGAACTGCTACTGCCCTGGCGGTGCCATTAATGCCGCTTATTGTGATCTGAGTAACCGTGTTATCTGCCAAATTGAGGAGGCCAACCGTGGTGCCATTATTGTTCGATGTGTATAGTTTTCCGGCTCCTGTCGGGTCATAAGCCAAGCCAAATCCCGAATTTGAGACGTTTCCCAGTGTGGATAACGTGTTGGTGGCAGTATCCAGTTTTTTGATCTCACCAGCGTTTGCACACAGCACATAAAGCGATGCGCCATCAGCGCTTAGTGCAGAGGCGATTGTCAAGCATCCGGTACTTAGGGTGTTCGTTATCTGTTTGGAGGTGGCGTCAATGACATGCAGCTTTTGGTTGTCGTAATCACTGACGTAGGCGATGGTGCCATTTGCAGAAAAGGTGATGGAGACAGAGCGCCCAGTGTTAGCGATAACTGCTTTTAGGGAGTTGTTTGTTGTGTCAATAACTCCCAGTTTGTTGCTGGATCCGTATTGCCCGAACCATGACTCATTGTTGGCGCCTGGTCGCAATGCAAGAGTGTAGATGTTAGCATTTAACGTTGCGTCCATGCTTGCTGGACTTAATGTGGTGGCGAGTTCTCCAGTCGCGGTATTGATGACCGAAATTGTTCTGCTGTTTGAATTGGGAATATAGGCGTAATCGGCGGCGCTTACGGCACAGGCAATGAGTGAGAGCGAAGCGGCGGCGAGGACGTGCTGCAAAGAACGGCGCTGAATCATGTGTGGACACCTTTGAGAAAAACCCCTGAAAGCTTGCAATGCACGCCTTGAGGATTGGGGAGGCTGGAAAGAAGACCTGCTTAGACCGGAGGTTTGGGCCTTGGTCTCATAGTGAGACTTTTGCTACAAATTAGAACAAAAAGAAACACTCTGAATCTGAGCAAGTCTGAGCAGATCGCGTTGCCAGGCGCGTCATCAGGGGGTGCTGGGGTAGGAGAGAGTCCCCCCCAGTTGTTGTGTTTTTGCTGCAGGTGCAGGGTCCTGCGGCCATTGAGTCTCCATGCTGCGGCAGTCGGGCAAAGGCTCCATCCAATTCATGCCAAACCGCAAGCGACTCAGTCCGCGTGCTTGATGGGTGCGCCGAGGCTGCAGCAGCTCGTCAGCCTGTGCTATCAGTTCCGTACCAGGACTGGCTCTGGACGATCGCCCCGAACGGGAGCGGGGCGAATCGCGATCTATGACGGTGTGCGATGCAAAAAAGCCCCTCAACACCCTATCCGGTGTCGAGGGGCTCTTGTCGTTTCTGCACTATTCATGTCCCCGGTATGTCACCAGACCATTTACAGTGCGCGCAAATGATTAATGCAAAAACCATCTGATGGTCCCTCCGACAGGAATCGAACCTGTATCTGGCGCTTAGGAGGCGCCCGTTCTATCCATTGAACTACGGAGAGGAGCAAACGGCGATTGTAAACCCATGGCGGGTCCGCCCCGCGCAGCGCCGGCAGGGCGGCTGCGCAGGGGTGGGGCGTCAGTCCTTGCGCACGGTGTAGATCAGGTCCAGCGCGCTGGTTTCCCCGGTCTGGCCGCGCAGGGTGAGGCGGCGCGAGAGGTCGTAGAAGATGTACAGCGTGCCCATGGCGCCCGAGAGGCTTTGCTCGTAGGTGACATAGAGGTCGCTGGACAGGCGCTTGCCCAGGGTGAGGGCCGCGCCGGTGGAGCCCTCGCCGCCCGGGCCCTTGAAGCCGATCTCGTCCAGGCCCAGGTTGCTGGCGATCTTGCCGCTGTTGTTGCGCCCGCCGCTGAGCAGGGACAGCGCGGCCTGCTGGAGCAGGGCGCTTTCGGCGCCGCCCGTGGCGGGGTCGCGGCCCATGACCACCCAGGAGAGCTTTTCGGCATCGGGCATTTCGGGGTCGGAGTACAGGCGCACGCGCGGGGCGTTGGCCGTGCCCTGCACCTGCACGCCTGCGCGCACGGCGATGTTCGGGCGCAGCGCCAGGATGTCCAGCGAGGGGTTGGCGTAGGGGCCGTTGAAGCGGATGAGGCCGGTCTCCACGTCCAGCGACTGGCCCCAGGCGCGGTAGCGGCCCTGCACGGTGCGGATCTCGCCGGTAATGCGCGGCGGGCCGCCCGCCACGGTGGGGCCTTGCACTTCCAGCGCGCCTTCCAGGCGGGTGGTGATGCCGTAGCCCTGCAGCGCGAAGTCGCGGCCCAGGTCGAGCTTGACGAGGATGTCGGGCAGCTTGATGGTTTCCGCGCGGGCCTGGGCCTTGCGGTCGGCCTGCTGCTGCTTGCGCGCCGCTTCCTGCTCGGCCTTGCGCGAGGCGGCCGAGTGCACGACCACGTCGGAGTCCAGCGAGGGCGCGGATTCCTCGGGCAGGATGATGGTGGCGCGGTCGGTGGTGAGGTCGCCGCGCAGCGTGAACTGCCCTTGCTCCAGCTTGGCCTGCAGGCCGCCCGAGACGCTGACCTGGCGGTCCGCGCGCACCAGCACCTGCAGCCTGGTGGCCTGGGCGCGCAGGTCCATGCTCAGGCCGGAGTTGCTGCCATCGGCGTTGGGCGGGTCCCAGCGCACGAAGCCCGAGCCCGTGAGTTCGCCGCCTTCGCGCGGTGCCGTGGTGAGGTTGCCGCTGTAGCCCAGGATGCGCGCATTGCTGCCGCGCCCGCCCTGCATGCGCAGCTCGGTCAGGTCCAGGCGGTTGCCTTGCAGGCGCGCAC
Source organism: Delftia sp. ZNC0008 (assembly GCF_000799035.1). Taxonomy (NCBI): domain Bacteria; kingdom Pseudomonadati; phylum Pseudomonadota; class Betaproteobacteria; order Burkholderiales; family Comamonadaceae; genus Delftia; species Delftia sp. ZNC0008. Next base: position 938 of record NZ_JTKZ01000541.1, on the reverse strand, counting down.
GCAGCACGCCGTTTTGCAGGTCGATGCCGTCCAGCGCGGACAGGATGCTCAGGCCGTCGGCCGAGAGATTGCCCTGCCACTGCGGGTTCTGGCGGTCGCCGCTGATCTCGGCCTTGGCCTGCAGCGAGCCGGTGACGCGCCAGCCGGGCGGGGCGAACAGCGCCCAGATGCCGATGTCGGGCATGCGGGCGTCTATCTGGCCGGACAGAGGGGCCTTCTCGGGCCAGGTCCAGGTGCCGTCCTGCTGGGCCAGGCGCGTGCCCAGCTGCGCGGTCAGGGTGCCGGCGCGTTCGCTGTCCCAGTCGAGCTTGGCCTGCACGTCGTCGCCCTGGGCGCGCACGCTCAGGCGGGCCTGCTTGATGTGGGCGCGCATGCCGGCGCCGCGCACGGTACGGGTGCGCACTTCGCCGGGCTTGCTGGAGCGCGGCCCCGTGGTGTGGATGACGGTGGTGCCCGAGCCGTCTTCCACGGCCAGGCGCAGGTCGCCGGCTGCACGCTCGACCAGCAGTTCGGCCTTGAGCGCGGGGCCCGTCGTGTCGATGTCCCAGCGGGCGTTGAAGCTCAGGTCGCCGCTCAGGCCCATGGCGGCCAGCGGGGGCTCCTCGGCCATGGACAGGGCATCGACCCAGGCCAGCGGCAATGCCTGGGCGCGGCCGGTGCTGCGCAGGGCCCAGCGGCCGTCGCTGCCCTGGGTGGCGCGGGTGTCATCCCAGGCCAGCAGCACGGGCTGGGGCGCTTGGGCATTGGTGCGGCGCTGGGGCAGGGTGGGCGGCGTGACCTGCAGGCTGCCGGCCGATGCCGTGAAGGCGGTGGACAGCACGGTGCGGCCCGTGGTGCGCTGGGCGATCCGTACGGGCTGGTTGCCTGCCAGTTGCAGCTGCCATGGGCCGGGCAGGTCCTGGCCCGGACTCAGCCGGGCCTGCAGCTTGTCGACGCGG
>NZ_JTKZ01000660.1:0-6349 GCF_000799035.1 Delftia sp. ZNC0008 | reverse complement strand
CCGCGTCACCTGGCGGGAGCCGGCGGCGACCTTGCCCACGCTCTCGCTGATCAGGCCCTTGATCTCCTTGGCCGCATTGGCGCAGCGCTGGGCCAGCGAGCGCACCTCCGAGGCGACCACCGCAAAGCCCTTGCCCTGTTCCCCGGCACGCGCGGCCTCCACGGCGGCGTTGAGCGCGAGGATGTTGGTCTGGAAGGCGATGGCGTCGATCACGCCGATGATTTCCCCGATCTTGCGCGAGCTGTGCGTGATGTCCTCCATGGTGCTGACCACGCCATGCACCACCTCGCCGCCGTGCACGGCCGTGGCGCTGGCCGACTGGGCCAGGCCCGAGGCACTGCGCACCGTGTCCACGTTCTGCTGAATGGTGGCGGTCATCTGCTCCATGGAGGCGGCCGTCTCCTCCAGGTTGGCGGCCTGCTCCTCCGTGCGAGCGCTCAGGTCGGCGTTGCCCGAGGCGATCTGGCTGGCGCCCGTGGCAATCGATTCGCTGCTGTGGCGCACCTGGCTGACGATGCCGGCCAGGCTGGCGCGCATGGCCTCCAGGCTGGCCAGCAGGCTGGTGGTATCGCCCCGGCGCAGCTGCACGTTCACCGCCAGGTTGCCCTTGGCCACTTCCTGCGTGACCTGGGCCGCGTAGGCCGGCTCGCCACCGAGCAGGCCCTTGATGCGGCGGGTGATGGCCCAGGCCACCAGCGCACCCAGCAACAGCGAGGCCAGGGCCAGCGACAGCATCTGCCGGCCGGCGGCCAGCGATTTGCCTTCGGTGGCCTGGGCCGTTTCCGTGGCACGCACCTGCTGGTGGGCCAGCATGTCGTTGATGGCGGCAAAGAACGCGTCCTGCTGCCTGCGGAACTCTCCGCTGCTGCCCAGCATGGCCGAGACGGTGGGCAGGTCATGCCGCATGGCCGCGGCCATGAACTGGTCCAGCAGCGGCAGGTAGGCGGTGCGCGCATTCCTCATGCGGTCGTACAGGGCGATGCCCTGCGGCGTGGTCAGTCCCTCGCGGAACTGCTCCATGAGCTGGCCTATCTTCTGGCGCTGCGTGTCCAGCGTGGCCTTGGCCAGGGCCTTTTCCGCAGGGTCTTCGATCAGCGCCAGACTGCGCACGCCGCGGAAGATGAACTCCACCGAGCTCTTGACCTCCACCAGCCTGAGCAGGCTGGTGATGCGCGTGTCGGCCAGGTAGGAGACATCGTCCGAGGCCTGGATCAGCCGCGCTCGGCCCAGCAGCGCAATCGACAGCGCGATGAGGATGAGAACCGAGAAACCCAGACCCAGCATGGAGCCCGTTTTCATATTCTTCAGATATTTCATGCGTCTTCCTTTGCGTCCTACTTTGCGTGTTGCTTCGGGTGATCGATAGGGCCTGAATACACGCCCGTTATATGCATTCCAGGATTTTTCAAATCACGTCAGCCGGTGGTGCCGAACCCAGGCCGATGGCGGTATCCCATAATGGCCGGAAAAATCCCTGGAAAATGTGGAGAGGGAGGAATATCCAAGCCGGGAGGAAATCTGTCCTATGCTTTGATCCGTGGTCAGCAAGGATTCCGCAGCCAGGTGGATACGGCTTTGTCTTATATATTCACCAATGCTGCATGATCGGCTATGGCGAAATGAAACTTCCAGCGTGCGGCGGCTGACGCGGCAATGGTCGGCAATGGACTGCACCAGCAGTTTCTTGTCCAGGTTGTCTTCTATGTATTGAAGGGCGCGTTTCACATAGGCAGGTTCCAGGTCATGCAACCGCGCCTCGTCCATGGCCGTGAATCGTGATTTCTCCAGATAAGGACTGATGGCCATGCTCTTGAGTCGCATGATGTTCAGCGCCTTCAGCGTGGACAGTGCGCCCGCGAAATCGCCCTGCGTTTCCTGTATGTGGTACTCATAGACCAGCGCATTGCGGTGCAGGCCCTCCAACTGGTAGGTCTGCGCCGTGGACTTGGCCAGTACGGCGGCCTGCAGCGCCTGTCCGTACTGGCGCTTGCTGCAATGCACCAGCGCACTGCTGAGCCAGGCCCAGCCTGCAATGGGCGGGTTCTTGGCCTGGTAGTGGATGCCGATGCGCTCAATGGAGCGGACCACGGCGGCAGCCTCGCGCCGGCCCGACTCCAGCCCCTTGAGCGACAGCCGCAGCAGCTCGCTGTACGGCCAGGCCAGGCCCGCTGGCAGCTGGCGGCCCACATTCCCCAGCAGGTCCTGCAAGGCAACGCTGTCGGGCGCAGCGGCACCCAGCTGGACCAGGCCTGAATCGGGCGGCGGCCCGCACCACAGGTCCTGGTGGTTTTTATAAAGAAAGACCTTCCAGAGGATTTGCGCCCGGGCCCAGGTGATCAGGGCGGGGAGCCAGGGGCTGTCTCCGGGCGCCATTTGCGCAAAATCATGGTCCTTGCCTTCGATCAATTGCAGGGCGGTATCGAGCTCGCCCAGCCGGCCATGCGCCAGCGCCAGCACATAGGTGGCGCGCACCAGGGCCTCGGGCGGCAGCAGCGCGGGATTGGCCATGGCCGCCGTGGCCAGTGAAATGGCATTGCGCTCCTCACCCAGCTGGCAATGGATGAAGGCCGCTGCGATGCGCGACGACACCGCGCGGTCAGGCATGCGGTGCAATTCGAAAATCGCCTGCGCTTCCTGAATATGCCTGAGTACCAATGATGGATATATCGGCGGCTCCGGCCATTTGCAGGCCTGCAGCAATTGCTCGGCCCGGCTGATTTTATTGTTTCCCTGATCAGTACGCTGGTGATGGTCGGATATTATTCTCCACAATCTGGATGCGCTCTCATCTGGGTGGCCGTGGATGTTGTGCGTCAAAAGATGGATTGAGTAAGAATTCTTGCATGAAAAAATCAATGATCCTGCTCGATTGATGCATTTTCATGATGAATGCATCTGTGGGGTGGCGCAGGCCTGTCCCATGGGAAACACTGATTGACTGGAGGAATCTTACAGGCTGAATAAACAATTGTTTACATTTGGAAAAGCTTTCTCTTGTCAGATTGCGCAGGCGTTTGTCTTTTTGCGAAACTTTCTCCGGATCCATTGACTTAATTCGCTGATGCGGCTCGGTTTTTCTGATGGGAACAATCACAAAGGCCCGCGAGAAAATCCCTGAGTTTTCTAGGGTTGTCACAAGTCGAGTGATATGCGGCCCGCATGTGGGCGGGGTGGATCTGGGCCGGTACCTGCCAGGCAAGGGCGGGCGGTCGGACGAGCTGGGCGCATTGGAGGGGTCGTGCGGCCTTCGAGCGGCCCTTGCCAGAGCCGGTGCCCGCTGGCCAATTACCTGCTTTTCAGCTACACCCACAACGGCAGCGAGACCACTTCCGACAGCTTCACCTACCGTGCCAGCGATGGGCAGGCCAATGGAAACATCGCAACCGTCTCCATCACGATCACCCCCGTGAACGATGCACCGGTCGCCGTGGCAGACCACGTGACCGTTGCCGCGGACACGACGGTAAGCATCACTTTTGCCACGCTGCTGGCCAATGATACGGATGCCGAAGGCGACAGCCTGACCATCACCTCGGTTCATTCGCCGCTCAATGGCAGTCTTGCATTGCAGGCGGGCGGGGTGCTGTTCACGCCCGCGGCAGGCTACGAAGGACCGGCCAGCTTTCTCTACGACGTCAGCGATGGGCGCGGCGGCACCAGTATCGGCACGGTCAATCTGTCAGTTGGAGCGGCCAGCGCTTCTTCGGTCGTTGTCCTGAAGTCCCTGCTGGCCATCGCACACGGCACCGGCGGGACCAGCGTCAGGTTTCCGATAACCACGAAGCTGGTGGATGCGGATGGCTCGGAAACCCTGTCGATCAGGATCGCTGGAGTGCCCAACGGCCCGTCCTTCAATGCGGGCACCAACCTGGGAGGCGGTGTCTGGCGATTCACCGAGGCCGACCTGCCCAATCTCACCCTGAATCTGCCAGGCAGCTACACCACGAATGCCACGCATCTCACGGTGCAGGTCACGGCCACGGAGTTGAGCGGAGGCTTTACGGCAGCAACATCCACCGTGGTCACGCTCAAGGCCTCGTACACGACCGTGGATGTCACCACGACAGAGAGCGGCAGCTATTCGGGCAGCTCGGCCAACGAATACATCACGGGCGGCAACGGCGCCAACATCATCAACGCCGGCAACGGAAACAACGTTGTTCATGGCGGCGCTGGCGACGACATTCTGTCTGCAGGCACCGGCTCCGACACGCTGATGGGCGGCAGCGGCAACGATACCCTCAACGCGGGGTCGGGCACGGACCTGTTGGCCGGGGGCTCCGGTGACGACCTGTTGATAGGCGGCGATGCGGGCGAGAACTTTGTGGATGTCTTTGCCTGGTCGCTGGGAGACCAGGGGGCGGCGGGAACACCGGCCTTGGACCGAATCCAGAACTTCGCCACTGCGGCCGCGGGAGCCAACGGCACAGGCGGTGATGTACTGGACCTGCGCGACCTGCTGCAGGGTGAATCCGCAGGCCCCGGCAATGCCGCAGGCAACCTGGCCGATTACCTGCACTTCGCGGTCACTGGCGGCCATACCGTGGTCCATGTCAGCCACACGGGCGGCTTCGGCGCAGACTCGCATGCAGTGGGTGCGGGCTACTCGGCAGCGGCCGAGACGCAGCGGATCATCCTGGAAGGCGTGGACCTGCAGACGCTGTATTCCGGCGCCACCACGGACCAGCAGATCATCACGCAGCTGCTGAACAACAAATTGATGGTGGATTGAGGCTGGGGTTGCCGCCGGAGTGTTGCAAGGCTGGGCGAGGTCTACGACACATCAGTCGTAGCCAGCTTCGCGTTGATGCCTGATGGCCAGAATCACGATTTCTTCACTACTCACGCGGTAGCGGGCGACATAGCCACTGTGGCCGAAATCGATCATCCATTCCCGGAACTCGTTGGGCATTGCATCCACGGGTCGGCCTATGCCCGGTTGGAGTGCCAGAACCTGCATTTCCTGCCGGATGGCCCCGGCCGCGCGTCTCGCGGCGTCTGCATTCTTGCTGGCCAGAAAACGATAAAGGCGCTGCACGTCGCGCAGCGCCTGGGGTGACCAGCTCAGCCGTGGCACTCCGGCGGCTCGATATCGTTGCCCTGTTCCAGCTGTGCAAGCCAGGCGTCGGCTTCGGCGGCCGTCGCATGTTGACCGCTGGCCTGATGCTGCTCCCAGGCTTTCAGCGTGTCGCGGCGAAAGGCGTCGCGTTTTTCCTCGCGCTCCACGTATTGGCTGATGGCATCCTGCATCAATGCATGGGCGGAGCGGTGGCGCACATCGGCCAGATGTTCCATCCTCGCCTTGATGTCATCGTCGATCTCGATCGCTACCGAGTGAGCACTTGCCGTTGCCATGATCAGCCCCCGTCATTTCATCGCGCTGACCTTAGCACAAGGCTGTCGTCAGGGCCTTGGCGCAGCCGCAGCCCCTTTGCCTACATGAAATTGCGCGTATGCAGCGAAGCCAGCCGCTCCGCATGCCCACGCTCGAACCCCAGCCGCAGCAGCTTGGAAAACCGGCCGTCTGCCATGTCGCGCATGAGCTGCTGCACGCGGGCGGCGCCACGGGCCAGGGCCTCGGGGGTGAGGGTGCCGGCCGCGATGAGGATCAGGGCGTCGAAGACTTCCTCGTTCAAGCCCGAGGTGCCGGCCAGGTTGTCGAAGCGCTGCTCCACGGCCTGGGCCAGCTGGTGCTGGAAGCCGGGCTCGTGCTGCAGGCGGTACAGCAGGTGGGACATGCCCAGGGCCACATGGCGCGCCTCGTCGCGCGCGGCCAGGCGGCAGATCTGGCGTGTGAGGGGGTCGGGCGCCTCGGTCTGCAGGAACTGCAGCAGGTGTACGAAGGTGCCTTCGCCCAGCACCGACAGCAGGAAACCCGCCACGGAAAAATCCGTCTCGTCCAGCAGGCTCTTGAGCGAGGCCTGGCCACCCGCCGTGGACAGCGCGGGCTCGCGGCCATGGCGGCGGATGCGGCGCGTGAAGACATCGATGTGCCGCGCCTCGTCGGCCACCTGGATGGCCAGCGCCGCCTGCAGCTCGCGGTAGTGCGGGTGCAGCTGGCCGAGGAAGCGCGCAGGCACCAGCAGGGCCGCGTTCTCGTTCTCCACCATGTAGGTCATGAGCTGGACGATGGCGTCCTCCACGGGCGCGGGCAGCTCGGGTGCGTCGTTCCAGTCGATATCGGTGTCGGCATTCCACTGCGCGGCCACGGCCTGGGCGTAGAGGTCGGAGGCGCTGTCGGTCCAGACCTGCAGCTTGTCGCTGAGCCGGAAATGGAAGGCCGGCGCCCCGGCTTCCACCTGCGCGCCACGCGCGGCCAGGCCCCAGAAAGGCTGGGCCTGCGACGCGG
>NZ_JTKZ01000477.1:0-769 GCF_000799035.1 Delftia sp. ZNC0008 | reverse complement strand
CCCGGCCTGCACCAGGTATGCCGAGCTGATGGCGTGCTTGATGCCGCCGGCCACGGCCGTGCCCAGCGGCTGGGACAGGTCGAGCACACGCGGGGCCTGGCCCTTGGCTTCGCCGTAGCCCATCTGGATGAGGGTCGGAGACACCAGGGCACGGCAGCCACCTTTTTCCGTGGCAATGGTGCTCATGGGCCGTTCGAGCAGCTCGATCTTCCCGCCGTGGGCCATGTTCACGATGAACGGCTGGGGGCTGTTCAGCACGAACTTGTCCAGGCCATGCGCGATGCGCCGCATGGTGGCCGGCGCCAGTTCCTTCTTGCGCCCGAAGATGCTTTGCCCGGGGATGCTCCAGTCGATGCACTCGGCTGCCTGGCGGAATGGCTTCTGGCCCGCCTTCGGATTTTTCCAGTGCGTCTGCGCTGGCCACACGATGGGCAGGCCGTCGCGGCGGGCGATCAGGTACAGCCGTGTGCGGGTGCTGCGTGAGCCCAGGGTGGCGTTGCAGATCACCCGCCATTCGACCTTGTAGCCCAGGTCGCGCAGCGCCTGGATGAAGTGGCGCCAGTTGCGGCCCTTGCGCTTGGGGTCCGGCACCAGGAATTGATTGCCACGCGGCACCACCTCGCCGGGTTCGGCTACGCGGAAGGTGGCTTTCCCCGTTGCGGGGTCCGTGATGCGGTCCAGCGTGATGGCGCGGCCCGTGGCGGGATCGCGCTTCGCAATCAGCGGGGACCACTGCATCATCTGCTCGACGTTCTCCAGCGTGATGACA
>NZ_JTKZ01000399.1:0-547 GCF_000799035.1 Delftia sp. ZNC0008 | reverse complement strand
CTTCCGCGAGGATTCCACGCGCGTGCCCTATGGCTACGTGCGCGGGCTGATCTACCAGCAGGACAGCTTGAACAGCGGCACGGCGCTCATGCGCTGGGGCCTGTCCGCCTACCGGGTCGAGAACACCAAGGGCGCGACACAGATGCCGGACGCGGTCCTGCGGCGCACGATCGGCCGGCGCAACGCCCATGTGGTGCTGGACCAGGAGCACATGGCAAAGCCTGGCGCGCGCTTCGAGGTCAAGCGAGACGTGCAGCTCACCGAGCAGCAGCACCAGCTCATGAACGACTGCCGCGCGGTCTTCGAGCAGCTGTCCGCGGCGCCAGCGGCATTCACCGGCCAGCGCGGCAACGCCACCAGCGGCCTGCAGGAACGCACTCAGCTGGAGCAGGCCAACCAGGCGCTGGGCGAGATCATGGGCAACTTCCGCCGCGCGCGAACGCTGATGGGCGAGATGCTGCTGTCCATGATCGTCCAGGACCTGGGCGCCAAGGAAAAGACGGTGATCATCGAGGGCGATGCCGTCACCGAGGACCGTTCGGTGGTG
>NZ_JTKZ01000280.1:0-15507 GCF_000799035.1 Delftia sp. ZNC0008 | reverse complement strand
TGATGATGTATGCGTGGCCCGCCTACGTCGCCCGCCCCGGCGACCTGTCGCAGGAGATGGAGACGCTGCTGCGCTGGGCCTCCTGGGTCATCTCGCTGCCCGTGGTGCTGTTTTGCTGCGGCCCCTTCTTCTCCAGCGCGCTGCGCGACATACGCCAGCGCCGCGTGAGCATGGACCTGCCCGTGGCGCTGGGCATGCTGATCACCTTCGTGATCAGCTCGCTGGGCACCTTCGATCCTTCGGGGCCCTTCGGCGAGGAAGTCTTCTACGACTCGCTGACCATGTTCGTCTTCTTCCTGCTGTCCGGCCGCTGGCTGGAGCTGCGGCTGCGCGACCGCACGGCCGGCGCGCTGGAAGCCGTGATGAACCGCCTGCCCGATGCCGTGCTGCGCGAGAACGCGGCCGGCCACTTCGAGCGCGTGGCCACGCGCCGCCTGCGTGCCGGCGACCTGGTGCGCGTGCTCAGCGGCGAGGCCTTCCCGGCCGACGGCACCATCGTGCGCGGCCGCACCCATGCCGACGAGGCCCTGCTCACGGGCGAGTCCACGCCCGTGCTGCGTGCCGAGGGCGACAGCGTCACGGCCGGCAGCTACAACCTGGACGCCGTGGTCGATGTGCGCGTGGACGGCGTGGGGGCCGACACGCGCTTTGCCCAGATCGTGGGCCTGATGGAAAGCGCCTCGCTGCAAAAGCCGCGCCTGGCCCAGCTGGCCGACAAGGTGGCGCGGCCCTTCCTGGTCGTGGTGCTGCTGGCCGCGCTGGGCGCTGCCATCTGGTGGTGGCCCACCGATCCCGGCAAGGCCATGATGGTGGCCGTGGCCGTGCTCATCGTCACCTGCCCCTGCGCGCTGTCGCTGGCCACGCCCGTGGCCATGCTCACGGCCGCCGGCACGCTGGCGCGCAGCGGCGTGCTGGTGCGCAACCTGCAGGGCCTGGAAGCGCTGGCCGCCGTGGACACCCTGGTGTTCGACAAGACCGGCACGCTCACACGCGACGGCCTGGCGCTGTCCTCGTTCGAGCCTGCGCGCGGCGAGGATGCCGACGAGGTGCTGGCGCTGGCGGCGCTGCTGGCGCGCCAGTCCATGCACCCGGCCTCGCGCGCCATCGCGCAGGCTGGCGCCCATGCCGCGACGCACTGGAAGCTGGACACCATGCAGGAAGTGGCAGGCCTGGGCCTGGACGCCTGGGTGCAGGGCCCGGGCGGACGCCGCCATCTGCGCCTGGGATCTGCCCTGCATGCGGGCGTGGCGGGCGAGCAGCCCGTGCAGGGCGTGTTGCTGGCCGAGCAGACCGAACAGGGCTGGCATACGCTGGCGCGCTTTGTACTCAGCGAGGACGTGCGGCCCGAAGCCGCCGCCGTCGTGCAGGCGCTCGGCAAGCAGGGCATCGCCGTGATGCTGCTGTCCGGCGACCGCGAGGACGCCGCACGCGCCATGGCGGCGCGCGTGGGCATCACCCAGGCCCACGGCGGCTGCAGCCCGCAGGACAAGCTGGAGCGGCTGCAGCAGGCGCAGGCAGCCGGCCACCATGTGGCCATGGTGGGCGACGGCCTCAACGACGGCCCAGTTTTAGCTGGAGCGCATGTCTCTTTTGCTTTTGGTAGAGCAGTGCCGCTGGCACAATCGCGCGCAGATTTCGTTGTTCTGGGCGACAGCCTGGAACTGGTGCTCCAGGCATGTCTGTTGTCGCGCCGCACACTGCAGGTGGTGCGCCAGAACATGGCCTGGGCTGCCGCTTACAACGCGGTGTCGATTCCACTGGCCCTGGCGGGCTTCATGCCTGCCTGGGTGGCCGGCCTGGGAATGGCACTGAGTTCGCTGCTGGTGGTGCTCAACGCCGCGCGCCTTGCGCGCAGCCTTCCACTGGCCTTGACGAATCACACGGGCACGCCTGCTGCGCCCGCAGCGTCCGTCACCATGCCGACGGGCTCCACCGCAACGGTGGGGAGGTTCTGACTATGGACATTCTCTATTTACTGATCCCGCTGTCGGTGGTGCTTGTGCTCGCCATCCTCGCGGCCCTGTGGTGGGCCGTCTATCGAGGGCAATTCGAGAGCGTGGAACAAGAGGGCGAACGCATTCTTCGGGACGATTGACGTGGGTCAACACGCCCGACAGCGAAGAAAGTAACACTTTGATAGCAATCTAAGGGGTGCACGATGGATAGTTCAAATAACAACGCTGTCTATTACGACGATACCGTCGTAAGGCAGTTCTCTATCATGGCCGTCGTCTGGGGGGTGGTGGGCATGGCTGTCGGGGTGTTGATCGCCTCGCAGCTGGCCTGGCCGGAACTCAACTTCGGCATTCCATGGCTGAGCTACGGACGCCTGCGTCCGCTGCACACGAACGCCGTGATCTTTGCCTTTGGCGGATCGGCGCTGTTCGCAACCAGCTACTACGTGGTGCAGCGCACCTGCCAGACGCGGCTGTTCATGCCCAAGCTGGCCAGCCTGACCTTCTGGGGCTGGCAGATCGTCATTCTCGCTGCCGCGATCAGCCTGCCGCTGGGCTACACCCAGGGCAAGGAGTACGCCGAGCTGGAGTGGCCGATCGACCTGCTGATCGCCGTGACCTGGGTCTCGTATGCCATCGTGTTCTTCGGAACCATCGGCATCCGCAAGGTCCGTCACATCTATGTGGCCAACTGGTTCTTCGGCGCCTTCATCATCGCCGTGGCGCTGCTGCACATCGTCAACAGCGCGGCCATTCCGGCCGGCTGGATGAAGAGCTACTCGGCCTACGCCGGCGTGCAGGACGCCATGGTGCAGTGGTGGTACGGCCATAACGCCGTGGGCTTCTTCCTGACCGCAGGCTTCCTGGGCATGATGTATTACTTCATTCCCAAGCAGGCTGGCCGTCCGGTCTACAGCTACCGCCTGTCCATCGTCCACTTCTGGGCGCTGATCTTCACCTACATGTGGGCGGGTCCTCACCACCTGCACTACACCGCGCTGCCCGACTGGACGCAGTCCGTGGGCATGGTGTTCTCGCTGATCCTGCTGGCTCCCAGCTGGGGCGGCATGATCAACGGCGTGATGACGCTGTCGGGCGCATGGCACAAGCTGCGCGACGACCCCATCCTGCGCTTCCTGATCGTGTCGCTGTCGTTCTACGGCATGTCCACGTTCGAGGGTCCGATGATGTCCATCAAGACCGTCAACGCGCTGTCGCACTACACGGACTGGACCGTGGGCCACGTTCACTCGGGCGCCCTGGGCTGGGTGGGCCTGATCACCATGGGCTCGCTGTACTACCTGATCCCGCGCCTGTTCGGCAAGACCAAGATGCACTCGGTGGGCGCCATCGAGCTGCACTTCTGGATGGCCACCATCGGCATCGTGCTGTACATCGCCGCGATGTGGATCGCCGGTGTGATGCAGGGCCTGATGTGGCGCGCCGTCAATCCCGATGGCACGCTGACCTACACCTTCGTCGAAAGCGTCAAGGCCAGCTATCCGTTCTACGTGATCCGCGTGGCCGGTGGCCTGCTGTACCTGGGCGGCATGCTGGTCATGCTGTGGAACACCTGGAAGACCGCGATCTCCGGCCGTTCCGTGAAGGTGGCCGTGCCTGCCGTCGTGGCCCACGCCTGAGCGTCTAGGAGCATTACTCATGTCCGATCACAACCATAGCGCTCCCAAGAGCTTTTCCCACGAGAAGGTGGAAACCAACAATTTCCTGCTGATCGTGCTGACCTTGCTGGTGGTCGCCGTCGGCGGCCTGGTGGAAATCGTTCCGCTGTTCTTCCAGAAGTCGACCACGGAAGCGGTGGCGGGCCTCAAGCCCTACACGCCGCTGCAGCTGATGGGCCGCGACGTCTATCTGCGCGAGGGCTGCTACAACTGCCACTCGCAGATGATCCGCCCCTTCCGCGCCGAGACCATGCGCTACGGCCACTACTCGGTGGCTGGCGAGTTCGTCTACGACCACCCCTTCCAGTGGGGTTCCAAGCGCACGGGTCCCGACCTGCACCGCGTGGGCGGCAAGTACAGCGACGAATGGCACCGCATCCACCTGAACAACCCGCGCGACGTGGTGCCCGAGTCCAACATGCCTGCCTACTCCTGGCTGGAGAAGAACAAGGTGGATGACACCGTGGTCGCCCAGCACATGAGCGCGCTGCGCAAGGTGGGCGTGCCCTACAGCGACGAGGAAATCAGCGGCGCCGCCGAGCAGGTCAAGGGCAAGACGGAAATGGACGCCGTCATCGCCTACCTGCAGGTGCTGGGCCGTTCGGTCAAGTAAAGGAGAGCGACATGGACATCACCACCATGCGCATCGTGGCCACGCTGGCCTCTCTGGCCTGCTTCATCGGTATCTGGTGGTGGGCGTTCGCCCGCCGCAACCAGGCCCGTTTCGAAGAGGCCGCCCAGCTGCCGTTCGAGCAAGACTGAGTCCCTCCACCAGAACGAGAACTTCCCATGAGCGATTTCGTAAACAACTTCTGGTCGATCTATGTCACGGCGATCACGCTGGGCGGCATCATCGGCTGCCTGCTGCTGCTGTATCTCACCGCACGCAAGAAGGTGGTCCCCTCGGCCGACAACACCACGGGCCACGTCTGGGACGAGGACCTGCGCGAGCTGAACAACCCCATGCCCAAGTGGTGGATGTGGCTGTTCATCATCACCTCGGTGTTCGGCTTCGCCTACCTGGCGGCCTATCCGGGCCTGGGCTCGTTCGCGGGCAAGCTGGGCTGGACGCAGCTGGGCGCCTATGAAAACGAGATGGCCAAGGCCCGCGCGGACCTGGAGCCGCTGTACGCCAAGTTCACGAGCATGAGCACCGAAGACATGGCCAAGGACCCCCAGGCCATGGCCATCGGCGAGCGCCTGTTCATGAACAACTGCGCGCAGTGCCACGGCTCGGATGCACGCGGCGGCAAGAGCTTCCCCAACCTGACCGATGGCGACTGGCTGCATGGCGGCACGCCCGACAAGATCAGGGAAACCATCACGGCGGGCCGCATCGGCATCATGCCGCCCATGGCCGCTGCCGTCGGCACGCCCGATGATGTGCGCAACCTCTCGCACTATGTGCTGAGCCTGTCGGGCAGCCCGCACGACTCGCTCAAGGCTTCGCTGGGCAAGTCCAAGTTCACGGCCTGCGCCGCCTGCCATGGCATGGACGGCAAGGGCAACCAGGCCCTGGGCGCGCCCAACCTGACCGATGACATCTGGCTGCACGGCTGGGGCGAGGCCGCCATCACGGCCATGATCAACAACGGCAAGCACAACGAGATGCCTGCCCAGAAGGACAAGCTGACCGAGGCGCAGATCGCGGTGCTTGCCTCCTATGTCTGGGGCATGTCGCACAAAGACGGCGCAGTCCGTCAATAAGGACAGGGGGCGGCGCTGCGGCGCCGCCTTTTTGCCTTTTGAGTTTTCAGATATTCCAAAAAACCAAGGAACCCACCATGAAGCCCGAGAACGGGGATGATGCCGGGAAGCCTCCCCGCAAAGTCATTCCGATCACGCCTGCCGACCCGGACCCGGGCCAGCTGGTGTCGATGTTCGAGTCCGAGAAGAAGGTCTACCCGCGCTCCATCAGCGGTGTCTTCGCACGCTGGCGATGGGCTCTGGTATTTCTCACCCAACTGGTTTTCTATGGCCTGCCCTGGCTGGAATGGGGGCAGCGCCAGATGGTGCTGTTCGACCTGGGTGCGCGGCGCTTTTACCTGTTCGGGCTGGTGCTGTACCCGCAGGATTTCATCTACCTGGCGGGCCTGCTGATCATTTCGGCGCTGGCGCTGTTCCTGTTCACGGCCGTGGCCGGTCGCCTGTGGTGCGGCTTTTCCTGCCCGCAGACGGTCTACACCGAAATCTTCATGTGGGTGGAGCGCAAGGTCGAGGGCGACCGCAGTGCGCGCATGCGCCTGGACAAGAACGGCTGGACCTTTGAAAAGCTCTGGAAGAAGTCGCTCAAGCAGTTGCTGTGGATTGCCATTGCCCTGTGGACCGGCTTCACCTTCGTGGGCTACTTCGTGCCCATCCGCGAGCTGGGCGGCGAGCTGCTGGCGCTGCAGGGCAGCTGGCAGGTCTTCTGGGTGCTGTTCTACGGCTTCGCCACCTATGGCAACGCCGGCTACATGCGCGAGCAGGTCTGCAAGTACATGTGCCCCTATGCGCGCTTTCAGAGCGCCATGTTCGACCGCGACACCATGATCGTCAGCTACGACACGGGCCGGGGCGAGCCGCGCGCGCCGCGCACCAAGAAGGTGGACTACAAGGCCCAGGGCCTGGGCGACTGCATCGACTGCAAGATGTGCGTGCAGGTCTGCCCCGTGGGCATCGACATCCGCAACGGCCTGCAGTACGAATGCATAGGCTGCGGTCTGTGCATAGACGCCTGCAATTCCATCATGGACAAGATGGAGTATCCGCGCGGCCTCATCCGGCTGACCACGCAGAACGCCATGGCCGGCCTGTGGCGGCGGGCCCAGGTGCTGCGCCGCATCTTCCGTCCGCGCGTACTGGTCTACTCGGCCGTGCTGATCGGCCTGAGCATGGCCATGATCGTGAGCCTGGCGCTGCGCCAATCGGTCAAGGTCGACGTGATACGCGACCGGGCGTCGCTGTCGCGCATCGTCGCGGGCGGCAAGCTGGAAAATGTCTACCGCCTGCAGATCATGAATGCCACCGAGCAGGCCCAGCGCTACCGCATCAGCGCCCATGGCCTCGACGGGCTGGAGCTGGCGTCCGAGCAGGAGGTCGAGGTCGGCCCGGCCGAGACGCGCGGCATTGCGGCGCGGCTGCAGATTCCCTACGGTTCCGCCGAGCCGGGCTCGCACACCGTATTCTTCGATATCGATGCCGTGCATTCAGGCGCGGGACGCGCGTCCGAAAAGGCCGTCTTCCTGGTGCCCCGGTGATATGTCTGGCCGGCGCCGCCCAGGCTGCGCCGGCTGTTTGAAAGAAAGAGGTTATCCATGTCTTCCAGTCCCGCAGTCTCCGCGCCCGCCACGGCCCCTTCGCATCCGGACGCCGGCAAGCCCTGGTGGAAGTTCGCCCATGTCTGGCTCGTGGTGGCCGGCCCGGCCGCCGTCGTGGTGGCTGGCGTGGTCACGGCCGTCATTGCGATCAATGGCGCCGATCCCGTGATCGATCCTGACTATTACCGCAATGGCATCACCATCAACGAGCGTGCCGATGGCGTGCGCGAAGTGCCCAAGAGCCTGGCGCCCGCGGTCACCGGCCGCAACCACGCGGCCACGCCCGCGCAGGACCATCCCACGGACCGCTGAACGCAGGAAAATGCCGTGCACAAGGCCGCAGTCGCGGCCTTTTTTGTATGGTGGATGGCATCTCCAGCATGCGCGAGGGCCAAGGGTTTCCTACAGGCAGTGCAGGGTGCGCAGGGCTTGGCACGGTGCGCGGGCGGCGCGCACAATGAAAGCCACCCCTCGACAGCTCAAGGAGATCGCTGATGTTGGCCCAACGCTGGATGTGGATTGCCTGGCCGGCCTTTCTGGCCGCCGCCGTGATGGAGATGCTGGTATTCGCCTTCGTGGACCCGCTGGAGCTGCACTGGCTCGGCGACCTGGGCTGGTCGCGGCAGGGAATCTACACGCTGGCCTTCTTCGCCTTCTGGGGTGTGACCATGCTGTCCAGCCTCATGACCACCATGCTGGGACGCTCCACGCACGATCTCAACGACGGCGTGGTCTCCGAGCCGGACCCAAATCTGGCCATGCAGGGCCTGGGGCGCGATTGAACCTGCGTGCACTGCAATGGCAATGAACAAGGCCCGCGATCGCGGGCCCTGTTCATTGCCGGGGGGCGGGGTCTTGCGGCCTCACTGGCACTGCTGGCTGTTGACGATGCGCTTGAGCGCGTCCGTGTCCAGGATGCGCAGATGGCGCTGGCGCACCTCGATGATGTTTTCTTCGGCAAACTTCGAGAAGGTGCGGCTCACCGTCTCCAGCTTCAGGCCCAGGTAGCTGCCGATTTCCTCGCGCGTCATGCGCAGCACCAGTTCCGACTTGGAAAAGCCCCGGGCGTGCAGGCGCTGCACCAGGTTGAGCACGAAGGCGGCCAGGCGCTCCTCGGCACGCATGCTGCCCAGCAGCAGCATCACGCCATGCTCGCGCACGATCTCGCGGCTCATGACCTTGTGCACATGGTTTTGCAGGGCCGTGACCTCGCGCGACAGGTCCTCCAGCTTGTCGAAGGGCATGACGCAGACCTC
Source organism: Delftia sp. ZNC0008 (assembly GCF_000799035.1). Taxonomy (NCBI): domain Bacteria; kingdom Pseudomonadati; phylum Pseudomonadota; class Betaproteobacteria; order Burkholderiales; family Comamonadaceae; genus Delftia; species Delftia sp. ZNC0008. Next base: position 7,318 of record NZ_JTKZ01000280.1, on the reverse strand, counting down.
GGCGTCTTCCAGCGCGACCGCATCGCAGGTGTGGTGGTCGTTGACGATGCCATCCAGGCCGATGATCTCGCCGGCCATCTGAAAGCCCGTGACCTGGTCGCGCCCGTCCTCGGTGGCCACGCAGGTCTTGAAGAAGCCCGTGCGGATGGCGTACAGCGAGGTGAAGGACTCACCGTTGCGAAACAGCAGGCCGCCGCGCTTGACCTTGCGGCGCGTGGCCACGATGTCGTCGATGCGCTGCATCTGCTCGGCATCCAGGCCCATGGGCATGCACAGCTCGCGCAGGTTGCAATTGGAACAGGATGCTTTGATGGTCTGAAGGTTCATGGAGTAAACATCAGCGGCGCAGCAGTGCGCCGGCGGTGACCTCGTGGATGGCGATGAGTTGGATCAAATTGTCGCAGCACTGCCGCGAACAACTCTTGATATGAGTCAAGGACGCGGCCAATGGGCTGCGGCACAGTGGACGACATTAGAGGAAAAAACCCATGACCGCTGTCACCCCAGAGCTGCTGCGTCGCTTCGACGTACCGGGGCCCCGATACACCTCGTTCCCCACGGCCGATCGTTTCGTGGAGGCTTTCGGTGCTGAAGACTATATCCTGGCACTTGAGCACCGCAAATCGAGTACCGCAGCGCGGGCCATGCCTTTGTCGCTGTATGTGCATGTGCCGTTCTGCGAGTCGCTGTGCTACTACTGCGCCTGCAACAAGATCGTGACGCGCCACCACGATCGCGCTGCCGTCTACCTGGACTACCTGGCGCGCGAGATGGCCTTGCACACGGCCCATTGCGGCAAGGGCCAGGCCGTCAGCCAGCTGCACCTGGGCGGCGGCACGCCCACCTTCTTCTCGGACGATGAGCTGCGCACGCTGATGGCCCTGCTGCGCGAGCATTTCAAGCTGGAGCCGGGCGGCGAATACTCCATCGAGGTCGATCCGCGCACCGTCAGCGTCGAACGCCTGGCCGTGCTCAAGGAACTGGGCTTCAACCGCCTGAGCTTCGGCGTGCAGGACTTCGACGAACAGGTGCAGATCGCCGTGCACCGCGTGCAGCCGGCCGAGCAGGTGTTCGCGCTGGTGGCGGCCGCACGGCAGCTGGGCTTTGCCTCCATCAACGTGGACCTGATCTACGGCCTGCCCAAGCAGACGCCCGAGTCCTTCGAGCGCACGCTGGCCCAGGTCAATGCGCTGCGGCCCGACCGCATCGCGCTCTATGCCTATGCCCACCTGCCCGAGCGCTTCAAGCCGCAGCGGCGCATCGCGGCCGAGGACCTGCCCCAGGGCGCCGACAAGCTGGCCATGCTCTCGCGCTCCATCGCGGCCTTCATGGACGGCGGCTATGTCTACGTGGGCATGGACCACTTCGCCTTGCCCGAGGACGCGCTGGCCGTGGCCAAGCGCCAGGGCCGGCTGCATCGCAACTTCCAGGGCTACAGCACCCAGCCCGACTGCGACCTGATTGCGCTGGGCGTGTCGGCCATCGGCAAGGTGGGGGCCAGCTACAGCCAGAACGCCAAGACGCTGGAGGAGTACTACGACGCCATCGACGCCGGCCACCTGCCCGTGGTGCGCGGCCTGGCACTGTCGCGCGATGATCTGGTGCGGCGCGCCGTCATCATGGCCATCATGTGCCAGGGCGCCGTGCTGTTCGAGCCCATGGAGCAGGCCTGGCTGCTGGGCTTTCGCGAGTATTTCGCCCCCGAGCTGGCGGCGCTTCAGGACCTGCAGGCCAAGGGGCTGGTGCAGATCAGCGACGAGGGATTCCAGGTCACGCCCATGGGCTGGTACTTCGTGCGTGGCGTGGCCATGCTGTTTGACCGATATCTGCAGGCCGACAAGAACCGGGCGCGGTTTTCGAGGATCATCTAGGCCCCATGCTGTTGTCGCTGCTCTGGACCGCTTTGATCATGGGGCTCGTCGGCGGGCCCCATTGCCTTGCCATGTGCGCCGCGCCCTGCGGCGTGGTCACGGGCGGGGCGGGGCAGGGCACGGTACAGGGTGGTGGGCAGGTGGTCGCCGTCCATGGACTGCAAAGCCGGCTGTGGCTGCGCACGGCGCTGTTCCATGGCGGGCGGCTGGCCGGCTATGCCAGCCTGGGCGCTGCCTCGGCGCTGGCCATGGAAAGCCTGTCCTGGCTCACCAGCCAGACCACGGCGCTGCAGCCGTTCTGGACGCTGACCCATGTCGCCGTGATGGCCTGGGGCCTGGCCATGATGGTGCAGGCCCGCCAGCCCGCCTGGCTGGAGTCTGCGGGCCGCGCCGCCTGGCGGCGCGTGCAGCCCTGGGTGTCCGCCCCTGGCGGCACGCTGGCGGCGGGCTATGCCTGGGCGCTCATGCCCTGCGGACTGCTGTATTCGGCCGTGCTGGTCGCCGCGCTCAGCGGTGGCCCCTTGCAGGGCGCATCGGCCATGGCGGCCTTTGGCGTGGGCAGCGGGCTGTGGCTGGTGGCCGGCCCCTGGCTGTGGCGGCTGGGCCGCCAGCGCCTGAACGGCCTGCGTGCCGAATGGGGCACGCGGCTGGCCGGCCTGATGCTGGTGGGCGTGGCCGTGTGGGCGCTGTGGATGGACCTGATCTACAAGCCCAGTCTCTGGTGCCGATGAACAACAGCGGGGGACAGACTTGGTCCTGAGGGTCGCGGATTGCCTGCAAGGCCCTCAGAACTGGAGATAATGCCCGAATCATCGGCTTACATTTGCCGATTCCTTCAGCCTCGGGGCCGTTGCCGCGCGTGAACCATTCCGTCCTCATCGATATCCGAGACCTCCGTCCGGGCATGTTTGTCCAGCTCGATGTTGGATGGCTGAACCATCCTTTTCCGGTCAGCAGCTTCAAGATCACCTCCAGCGCACAGATCCAGACCCTGAAATCCCTGGGCCTGGAGGCGGTGCGCTGCGTTCCGCACAAAAGCGACGCCTGGCCGGCCGAGGTGCGCACTCCGCCGCCGCAGCCGCTGCCCGCTGTGGCTGCCGCCGCAGCCGAACCCGCCGAGGAACCTGCACCCGCAGCGCCGCTGCTGCTGTCCGTGCCCAACTGGCGCGGCCGGCTGGAGGACTGCAATGCGCGCTTTCAGAAGGTGGAGCGTGGCTATGTGGCCATCGAAACCACCCTTGCCAGCGCGCCCGAGCAGGCGCGCATGCCCACCGAAGCCCTGGTCGACGGCTGCCTGGCCGAACTGGCCGGCCCGCAGGACGTGGCGATTCACCTCCTGTCCGATGGCGTGGGCAGCAACCAGAGCGTGCATGCCGTCAACGTGACCGTGCTCGGCCTGCTGCTGGGCCGGGCCCTGGGCCTGGAGGCTGCGCTGCTGCGCGACCTGGGCCTGGCGGCGCTGCTGCACGATGCCGGCAAGCCGGTGGCCGGCGCCGAAGGCATGCACGGCCTGGCCCTGGAGTCTTCCGTGCCCGACGCGCTGCGCGACCGCTACGAGCGCCATGTGGGTGAATCGGTCGCCATCGCCATGCGCATGGGCCTGTCGGCCCAGGTCACCACCGCCATCGCACAGCACCATGAGTGGGCCGACGGCACGGGATTCCCGCTGAGCCTGGTGGCCGAGGACATGGAGCTCACGGGCCAGATCCTGGCCCTGGTCAACACCTATGACCGCCTGTGCAATCCCGGCGATGCGCAGACGCCGCACACGCCGCACGAGGCGCTGTCCATGCTGTTCAGCCGGCTGCGCGACAAGTTCGCCGCGCCCGTGCTCAATGGCTTCATCCGCATGATGGGCGTGTTCCCGCCGGGCTCGGTGGTGGAGCTGACCGATGGGCGCCATGCCATGGTCATGTCCGTCAATGCATCGCGGCCGCTCAAGCCTTCGGTGATGGTCCATGACGCCAGCGTGCCGGCCGCCCAGGCGCCCGTGCTGGCGCTGGAGCTGTTTCCCGCGCTGGGCATACGCCGGGGCGTGGCTCCTGCGCAGTTGCCGCGCGACGCGCTGGACTATCTGTCGCCGCGCCGGCGTGTCTGCTATTACTTTGAACGGGCGGTGGAATTGGATCCGCCGAAGGTGGCGTCTTGAACAAGCAAGCGCTCAACCGCGCCTGGCCCCGCCTGCTCGATGCCCTGCAGGAGGCGCTGTGGCTGATCGATGCCCGCAGCCTGAAGGTGCTGCGCGCCAACGCCGCCAGCGAATTCGTCACCGGCTATGAGACCGATGCCGCCGTGGGATTGCCCGTGCAGGTGCTGGCCGCCACGCCGCAGCAGCAGGCGTTCTGGAGCGACCCCTTCAACTGGCAGGCCGGCGCCCAGTTCATTTCCGAGGTGCGCCGTGCCGACGGCCAGCTGGCGCCCGTGGAGATGCGCGTGCGCGCGCTCGACGGCGAGGTGCTCCTGGTCAGCATGCTGGACCGGCGCGAGCAGGCGCTGCACGAGGCCGAATTCGAAAGCCTGCTGGGCGAGTTGCGCGCCACGCTGGAGTCGGCGGCCGACGCCATCCTGGTGTGCGATCCCGATGGCCGCATCCGCGCCTTCAACCACCGATTCGCCACGCTCTGGGGCATTCCCGAGGCGTTGCTGGTGCGCCGCAACGACGCGGCCATCCTCGATCACCTGGCCGGCCAGGTGCGCGATGCCGAGTCCTACGCGCAGCAGTTGAAGCTGCTGTCGGCCCAGCCCCTGATGGAAGCGTCCGACGTACTGGACCTGCGCGACGGCCGCATCCTGGAGCGCCGCGCCGTGCCCCAGCTGCGCCGGGGCCTGCCCATGGGGCGCATTTTCTCCTTCCGCGACATCACGGCCGAGGCCCAGACCCAGGCGGGCCTGGAGCTGGCTGCGCGGGTCTTCGAGTCCAGCCTGGACGGTATCTTCATCGCCGATGGCCACATGGACGTGGCACGCACCAACCCGGCCTGCGAACGCTTGCTGGGCGGCATGCCCGTGCAGGGCCGCACGGTGGAATCGCTGTTCGAAGCCACCGAAGACCCATCCGACACGCTGGGCGACCTGGCCCGCATACAGTGGCATCAAGGCGGCTTCTGGGAGGGCGACCTGTGGTTGCGCCAGGCCGGCGGTGCGCGCTGCGCCGTGCGCCTGTCCTGGGTGCCGCTGCGCAATGCGCAGGGCGACGTGGTGCAGAGCATCGGCTTCATGCGTGACCTCACCCAGCAGCGCGTGGCACAGCAGCGCATCGAACAGCTGGCCTACAGCGACGCGCTCACCGGCCTGCCCAACCGGCTCAATCTCACGGAGCGCGTGGATGCGGCCATCGAGGCCGCACGCGCAGGCGGCACGGTGTTCAGCATCCTGTTCATCGACCTGGACCGCTTCAAGATCATCAACGACTCGCTGGGCCACCAGTTCGGCGACCGAGTGCTCAAGCTGGTCGCACAGCGCCTGAGCGACTGCATGCGGCCGGTAGACATCCTGTGCCGCCTGGGCGGCGACGAGTTCGTGCTCTACCTGCACGGCTGCAACGCCGAGCTGGCTGCCGCGGTGGCCAGGCGCATCCTGCAGGAGATGGAGCGGCCCTTCCTGCTCGACGGCCTGGGTTTTTCCGTGCAGTGCAGCATCGGCGTGGCCCAGTACCCGGCCGACGGCCTCACGCTGGACGAGCTGATCCGCCAGGCCGACACGGCCATGTACCGCGTCAAGGAGCGGGGCCGGGGACATTTCAGCTTCTACCAGCCGCAAATGAGCGCGGGCCTGCTGTCGCGCATGAAGCTGGAGCATGCCATGCGCCAGGCGCTGGAGCATGGCCGCATGGCCGTGTACTTCCAGCCCCAGGTGCACATCGACAGCGACCGCATCGTCGCGGCCGAGGCGCTGCTGCGCTGGACCGACCCCGAATTCGGCGTGGTCTCGCCCGGTGTCTTCATTCCGCTGGCCGAGGAGTCGGGCTACATCGTCACGCTGGGCGCCTGGGTCATGGAGCAGGCGGTGCAGGAGGCTGCGCGCTGGCAGAAGCAGGGCATGCCGATCAAGGTGTCGGTCAACGTCTCGGCGCTGGAATTTCGCCAGTCGGGCTTTGTCGAGCGCGTGACCGAGCTGCTGCGCCGCTATGGCCTGGAACCCCATCTGCTGGAGCTGGAGCTGACCGAAAGCATCCTGCTGCAGGATGCACAGGACATGGCGCTGCGCGTATGCCAGATCGCCGATCTGGGCGTGGGCATGGTCATCGACGACTTCGGCACCGGCTACTCCAACCTGGCCTATCTGAAGAAGCTGCCCATCTCCAAGATCAAGATCGACCAGAGCTTCGTGCGCGGCCTGCCCAGCGACGAGGGCGACCAGGCCATCGTCGGCGCCATCATCAGCCTGGGTCTGGCGCTGGGCGTGGAGATCGTGGCCGAGGGCGTGGAAACGCACGAGCAGCTGACGGCCATCCACCGCATGCAGGGCCACTACTTCCAGGGCTTTCTGTGCGCGCCGGGCCTGCCGCGCGAGCAATTCGGCGAATGCCTGCAAGCCCAGCGCGCCGGCATCGGCGCCATCGCCTACCGGCAGAGAATGGCCCAGGTGGCAAGCGCTCAGCTGCCCGCGCTCAAGCCCTTCCAGAGCATGTAGGCCGCCAGGCCGAACAGCAGCGTGGCGAAGATCCGCTTGAGCTGGGCCACGGGCAGCCGGTGCGCGGCCCGCGCGCCCAGCGGCGCGGTCAGCACGCTGCAGCAGGCCAGTGTCAGCAGGGCCGGCAGCCACAGGTAGCCCAGCGAATATTCGGGGCGTCCCGCATCACCCGCGCCGGTGAAGATCAGGCCTGCCGCATTCACCACGGCAATCGGAAAGCCCAGCGCCGCGCTGGTGCCCACGGCCATGTGCATGGGCACCGAGCAGCGCATCATGAAGGGCACGCTGATGAAGGCCCCGCCCGCACCCACCAGCCCCGAGATGAAGCCCAGGCCCGTGCCGGCACCGTACAGCCCCAGCGGCCCCGGCAGGGCGCGCGTGGCCGTGGGCTGGCTGTTGCTGCGCAGCATGCGCAGCGCCATGTAGCCGATGAACACGCCAAAGAACAGCGCCAGGTACTTGCCACGCAGCAGTGCGAAGACTCCCAGGCTGGCCAGCAGCCCGCCCGTGATGATGCCCGGCGCCAGGCTGCGCACGATGTCCCAGCGCACGGCGCCGCGACCGTGGTGGGCGCGCAGGCTGGAGATCGAGGTGAACACGATGGTGGCCATGGCCGTGGCGATCGCCATCTTCACGGACAGGTCCGGGCCGACCCCGCGCTTGTCGAGAAAGTAGGTCAGAAACGGCACAAGCACCATGCCGCCGCCCACTCCCAGCAGGCCGGCCAGGAAACCGGAGCACAGGCCCAGCAGGGCCAGTTCGAGAAACAGCAGATCAGGCATGCGGCGGCAGATCGGTAGTGAAGGGGCACGCGG
>NZ_JTKZ01000123.1:0-1861 GCF_000799035.1 Delftia sp. ZNC0008 | reverse complement strand
CCCGCGCCGCTTCCATGGCCGCCACGCTCGTGCCAGCCCGAAGGCGCGCCGTATTCGACAGGCTGGCCCCAGTCGGGCGCGGCCGGTGCATGGCCGGCCTGCTGGCCCGGATGGGAAGCACCGCCGGCCATGGAGCCCCGCGCCGGGGCGCTGCGAGCGGCTTCCTGCGACCACAGGTCGGAGAGGTCGCGCGCATCGAGCTGCACGAGTTCGGCGATCTCGCCCAGCAGCTGGCGCTTGAGCGCGCCGTCAGGCAGGGCCGTCCACAGGGGGCGGGCATTGCTGGCCATGTGGGCACGGCCTTCGGCCTGGCCCAGGTCGCAGCCTTCGCTGGCCGCCTCGATGAGAAAGCGGCTCAGCGGCAGCGCGTCGCCCACGTAGCGGGCAAAGGCTTCGCTGCCGTATTCGCGGATGAAGCTGTCCGGGTCGTGTTCGGCGGGCAGGAAGAGGAATTTGACGCTGCGCGTGTCGCTGGCATAGGGCAGGGCCGCATCGAGCGCCTTGCGCGCGGCGCGCCGGCCCGCCCCGTCGCCGTCGAAGCTGAAAACGACGGCGTCAGTAAATCGAAACAGTTTGTGAATGTGATCGGGCGTGCAGGCCGTGCCCAGCGTGGCGACGGCGTTGGCAAAGCCCAGCTGGGCCAGGGCCACCACGTCCATATAGCCTTCGGTGACCAGCGCATAGCCCATGTCGCGCAGGGCGGTGCGGGCCTCGAACAGGCCGTAGAGTTCGCGCCCCTTGTGAAACACCGGGGTTTCGGGCGAATTCAGGTATTTGGGCTTCTCGTCGCCGAAGACGCGGCCGCCGAAGCCTATGCACTCGCCCTTGACGTTGCGGATGGGAAACATCAGCCGGTCGCGGAAGCGGTCGTAGCGCTTGCCGTCGTCCTCGCCGACGATGACCAGGCCCGATTCTTCGAGCTGCGGATCGTCGTAATGCGCAAACACGCTGGCCAGGTTGCGCCAGCCGGCGGGCGCATAGCCCAGGCCGAAGCGCCTGGCGGTCTCGCCCGAGACGCCGCGGCGCTTGAGGTAGTCGATGGCCTGGGGAGAGGCCTTCAGGTGCTTGCGGAAAGATTCGCCGGCCTTTTCCAGCACGTCGGTGAGGGTGGCCTGTTTCTGCTTCTGGGCGGCCTGGCGCTCGCGCTCGGCCGGGCTGATGTCGTCCTGCGGCACCTGCAGGCCAACCTGGCCGGCAAGATCCTGCACCGCTTCGACGAAGCCCATGCCGGCATGGTCCATCAGAAAACCGATGGCGTTGCCGTTCTTGCCGCAGCCGAAGCAGTGATAGAACTGCTTGCTGGGGCTGACGGTGAAGGAAGGCGACTTCTCGCTGTGGAAAGGGCACAGGCCCATGAAGTTGGCGCCGCCCTTCCTGAGCTGTACGTAACGGCCCACGATGTCGACCACGTCGACGCGCGCGAGCAACTCCTGGATGAACGATTGGGGAATGGACACCCGCGTATTGTGCCTTCGCGGGGCCATCCGGCCGTGCCCCGGGGGCACTGGCCGGCAGCGCCCGGCCCTCAGCCCAGGCGCTGGAAGGTCAGCGTGAAGGCCACGCCATCGCGCGTGTTGTGGGCCCTGATCGTGCCGCCCATCTTGGCCATGTAGGTCCTGGCCACGAACAGGCCCTGTCCCCGGTGCTCGGCGCCGCTGGCGGCAGAAGGCTCCTGGGGCGCGGACACCCCCAGCTCGAAGATGCGCTCCAGCAGGTCCTCCGCAATGGTGGCGCCCTGGTTGTGCAGCGTGGCGCTGGCGGTGGACTCGGAGGCCGACAGCGACAGCGTGATGGCCGTGCCGGCCGGCCGGTAGCTGTCGGCATTGCGCAGGATGTGGGTGACCACGTCCTCCAGAGCAAA
>NZ_JTKZ01000237.1:0-1245 GCF_000799035.1 Delftia sp. ZNC0008 | reverse complement strand
TACAACCGGTTCAGGTATTACGATCCTGTGGTGGGAAGGTTTGTGCATCAGGATCCGATTGGGTTGGAGGGGGGTGATAATTTATTCTTGTATGCACCGAATACTAGTAATTGGAGCGATGCATTAGGACTAGCTCCCAAGAAGAGGTGCGGATGCCGCAGAGATCCATGCGATATTACAAGACACCGCGATCAACCATCACCACGTAGGCCCAAAGACTCGCATCATGTAGTTCAAGACGAATGGGCCAAAAGTCAAGGATACGCCAAATATAATTCAGGTGATGCGCCTTCTATTCTCTTAAATAGAAGTCCAAATCATGCCACAATCACCACGCGACAAAATGCCAGACGCGATGCTCGTGTTGCAGCAGGCAACGGGAAATGGTCAAGCACAATTCGAGAGGAATTTGAATATTCTTCAAAGGATCTTAAAGCTGCTGGAGTCTCGGAAAAATGCCGAAAGAGAGCACTAAAGAAGAGTTATCAGTATTTTTATGAAATTGGAGCATTTTGATTATGAATGATATTATTGAATCTATAAAAAATAGAGTATTAAATCAATATGACCGTGACCCACCCCTAGAAGAAAGAAATATTAATGATATATCCAAAATATTAAACCTGCCTGCAAATTACGTTGAGTGGATGCGCTGGGCCAACGGAGGAGAAGGGCAATTTGGTAGTCTATATTTATCATTTTGGCCAATAGATGAGCTGGAGATTCTAAATAATGATTTTTTGGTTAAAAAATATCTTGGGGATAAGGCCCTGTGTTTTGCCACTAATGGCGGCGGAGTAGGCTATATATTCAAACATCTTCCCAATGATTCTTCCGTCTGGGCTGTGCCTCTTGGTGATTTAGACTGGGCAAGTGCAAAAAAAATAGGTGATGATTTTCTCGATGCATTGCTCAATGCATTAAATCGAAGCGTCACCGAAGATTAGTCATTATGTAAAACTGTTCATATTCACAGCGGTGCATCTATTCGTAGGCAGCTGTGCTTTTCCGGAGGGTTAGACTTGTTTAATAGATCCGCCATACACATGGAACTTCAATACTTCCATAGAGTGGCGCGACAACTGGACAACAATCCACTGTATTTTTCAGTGGGCGCCGCGCATTGATCGCGATATGCATTCGAGCGCACCGCCCCGCGACATAACTGCGACATTCTCACCGGGGAAATCCGTGGCTCACGCCTGAGCGAATACCTCTACGAGCCCGACAGCTTCGTGCCCCTGG
>NZ_JTKZ01000848.1:0-12426 GCF_000799035.1 Delftia sp. ZNC0008 | reverse complement strand
CCGCGTCTATGGCACGGGCAGCGTGGCCGAGGCGGCGGCGCTGGCCGCAGCAGGCCCGCACTCCGCCCTGAGCGTGACCCGCCTGGTGGCGGACGATGGCAGCGCCACCCTGGCCCTGGCCGTGGGCCAGGGCGGACCTCTGAACTGTTGCCTGGCCCACGCCAGCCAGGCCAAGAACCAAGGAGCAACGGCATGACCGTGCATTTCATCGGCGCCGGCCCCGGCGCCGCCGACCTGATCACCGTGCGCGGGCGCGACCTCATGGCGGCCTGCCCGGTCTGCCTGTACGCAGGCTCGCTGATACCGCGCGAGCTGCTGGCGCACTGCCCGCCGGGCGCGCGCATCGTCAACACCGCATCCATGAGCCTGGACGACATCGTGGCCGAGATCCAGGCCGCCGAGGCGCGTGGCGAAGACGTGGCGCGCCTGCACTCGGGCGACCTGTCCGTGTGGTCGGCCATGGGCGAGCAGCTGCGCCGCCTGCGCGAGGCCGGCATTGCCTACACCGTCACGCCCGGCGTGCCCTCGTTCGCGGCCGCCGCTGCCACGCTGGGCGCGGAGCTGACCCTGCCCGGCCTGTGCCAGTCCGTGGTGCTGACGCGCACCTCTGGCCGCGCCACGGCCATGCCCGAGGGCGAGAACCTGGCCGCCTTTGCGGCCACGGGCGCCGTGCTGGCCATCCATCTGTCCATCCATGTGGCCGCCAAGGTGCAGTCCGAGCTGCTGCCGCACTACGGCGCCGACTGCCCCGTGGCCATCGTCTGGCGCGCCAGCTGGCCTGACGAAACCGTGGTGCGCACCACGGTGGGCGGCCTGACCGATGCCGTGGCCACCCACATGGAGCGCACGGCCCTGATCCTGGTGGGCCGCAGCCTGCAGGCCGAGGACTTCGGCGAAAGCCGCCTCTACGCGGCCGACTACGACCGCCGCTACCGCCCGCTGGGCACCGAGCCGCGCTTTCCCGCCACCGATGTGCATGCGAATGCCACGCTGGATACTGCGAGGGATACCTTGAGGGACACCGTGAGCGACACCGTGATCGACGTGCCCCTCGGGAACCCCGCCCCATGAGCGCAGCCCTGCCGCCCGTGGCGCTGAGCCTGATCGGCATCGGCACGGGCAACCCCGACCACCTCACGCGCGAAGCCCAGGCCGCCATGCAGGCCGCCGACCTGATCCTGCTGCCGCACAAGGGCGAGGACAAGGCCGAACTCGCCGCCCTGCGCCGCGACCTGTGCGATGCCGTGCTCACTGCGCCCGGCCCGCGCATCGAAGGCTTCGACATGCCCGTGCGCCGCAGCGTGGGCGACGACTACCTGGCCCAGGTCGATGAATGGCATGCGGCCATCACGCGCTGCTGGCAGGCGGCCATCACCCGGTCCCTGGACGAGGGGCTGCAGCCGCGCAGCCCCGGCCAGCCCTTGCAGGTCGCCCTGCTGGTCTGGGGCGACCCGGCGCTGTACGACAGCACCCTGCGCATTGCCGCGCGCATGCAGCCGGCGCCGCACAGCGTGCGCGTGGTGGCGGGCATCAGCTCCATGCAGGTGCTGTGCGCCGCGCATGCGATTGCGCTCAACGGCATAGGCCAGCCCTTCGTGGTGACCACGGGCCGCCAGCTGCGCGAGCAGGGCTGGCCGCCCGGCGTGGACACGGCCGTGGTGATGCTGGACGGGCAGTGCAGCTTCACCGAGCTGCCCTCCCACGGCCTGCACATCTGGTGGGCTGCCTACCTGGGCATGGACCGCCAGATGCTGGACAGCGGCCCGCTGGCCGAGGCGGCACCGCGCATCGTGCAGGCCCGCGCCGCAGCGCGCGAGCGGCATGGCTGGATCATGGATATCTACCTGCTGCGGCGCGGGGACTGAGGCCGAGGCTGCTGCCGACGCCGGCCCCCACACTGCACACCCCCTTCATCAAGGAATCCCGCCATGCAGATGGACAACATCCCCTTCAACACCACCGACTGGGCCGCCGTGGCGCCCACCGAGCATTCGGCCGAGGCCGGCCAGGCGTTCTGGCGCACGCAGAACTTCGGCAACATCCGCGTGCGCACGGTGGAGTACACGCCCGGCTATGTCTCCGACCACTGGTGCACCAAGGGCCATGTGCTGCTGTGCCTGGAAGGGGAGCTGGAGACCGAACTGGCGGACGGCCGCCGCTTCACGCTGACGCCCGGCATGAGCTACCAGGTGGCGGACAACGCCGAGCCGCACCGCTCGCGCTCGCCCAAGGGCGCCAGGCTCTTCGTGGTGGACTGAACCTGCAGGCACGATCGGCACGGCAGCGCGCTGCAGGTCTGCGACAGGTTCGCGCCGGCGCGGGCGAGAGCTGCGCAAACGTGCCGTCATTGAGTGGCGTACGGCACGGGTTGCCAGGGTGCCCATGCCCGGGGGGTGGAATGCCTGACGGACGGCTCTCCAGGTACACAGTCATCGGCCATCAACTCAGCGGCGAAGTAGGCATTGCCGATGGCGACAGCCCCTGTGGCCGGGCTTGTGCACAATGAAGAGCTTTCGCCCAGCCTCTTCACGCGATGCAGCAAGAACCCGACTTCCTCCACAACCTGAACCAGGAATTCCGGGACGGCAGGCGCTGGCTGGACCGCACCATCGTGCTGGCCTATGCCGCCGCCGCCGGGCTGTGCGTGGTGGCCTTCACGCTGATGGCGGACGCGGGCTTCGAATTCTTCGAGAGCATCTACCACTGGCAGGGCGGCTGGGCGGTTCTGCTGTGGATGCCTGCCGTCACGGCGGGCGCCGTGTGGCTCACGCGGCGCTGGGCGCCGGGTGCGGCGGGATCGGGCATTCCGCAGGTGATCGCCACGCTGGACCCGGCGCTGGACTCCACGCAGCGCGGGCGCTTCGTGTCGCTGTGGCTGTCCTTCGCCAAGATGGCGCTGGCCAGCGCAGGCTTTGCGGCGGGGCTGTCCATCGGGCGCGAGGGGCCGTCGGTGCAGGTGGCCGCCGGTGTCATGCACCATGCGCGGCGCTGGTTCGGCCCGCATTCGGGCATCAGCCACCATGCGCTGCTGGTGGCCGGCGGCGCGGCCGGCATTGCGGCGGCCTTCAACGCGCCGCTGGCCGGCGTGGTCTTCGCCATCGAGGAGCTGTCGCGCAAGCTGGAGTCGCGCTCCAGCGGCCTGATCATCGCGGCCATCGTGCTGGCCGGCCTGATGGGCGTGTCGGCCTTCGGCAACCTCAGCTATTTCGGCCGCATCCAGGTGCCCCACCTGACCTGGGACGCGCTGCTGCCCGGCCTGTGCGTGACCCTGGCCTGCGGCGTGCTGGGAGGCCTCTTCGCCAAGCTGCTGGCCGCCTCGCTGACCCGCGCGCCCGAGCGGCTCAACCAGCTGCGCGCGCGCTTTCCCATCCGCTTCGCGGCGGCGGTCGCGCTGGTGATCGCCGTCATCGGCATGGTCACGGGCGGCGCCACCTTCGGCGCGGGCTCAGAAGCCGTCAAGCACATGCTGGCGGGCCAGGCCGACGTGCCTTCGTTCTACGTCACCCTGAAGTTCATCGCCACCTGGCTGTCGGCCTGGGTGGGCGTGCCAGGCGGCATCTTCGCGCCGTCGCTGTCGATTGGCGCGGGCGTGGGCCACAACGTGGCCGGCCTCATGGGCGCAGACATCGCGCCCGCCCTCATCGCCATGGGCATGGCCGCCTTCCTGGCCGCCGTGACACAGGCGCCGCTGACGGCCTTCATCATCGTCATGGAGATGGTGGACGGCCACTCCATGGTGCTCAGCCTCATGGCGGCGGCCATGCTGGCCAGCCTGGTCTCGCGCATGCTGGCCCGGCCGCTGTACGAGACGCTGGCCCAGCACATGCTGAGCATGGTGGTCGCACCTGCTCCTGCTCCTGCGTCGGCACCCGCACCGGTGCCCGAGCAGGCCTCTCCCCCGAAGGACCAGGACAAGCCCGCAGGCGCCTGAAGCGGGCGCGCTTGGCTGACAGCCAATGGCGAATGCCGATGGCCTGGGTGTGCTGCACGCCACGCCATGCTCCCTTCCTGAGTCCGGACGCAAACCCAAGGAAAGGAACGCGCCATGTGGGAGGAAGTGGCCAACACCCTGGTCGAGGAATTTTCCAGCCTGCCCGATGCGGCCGAGGTCACGCGCGTCATGGTGCGCCTGCTGCTGGCGGCCCTGCTGGGCGGCATCGTCGGCTACGAGCGAGAACACAAGGGCAAGGCCGCCGGCCTGCGCACCCACATGCTGGTGGCCATGGGCGCGGCGCTGTTCGTGCTGGTGCCCGAGCGCGGCGGCATGGACATTGCCGACATGAGCCGCGTGATCCAGGGCGTGGTGGCCGGCGTGGGCTTCCTGGGCGCGGGCGCCATCATCAAGCGCCACTCCGAGGAACAGGTACAGGGCCTGACCACGGCCGCCGGCATCTGGATGACGGCCGCCATCGGCGTGGCCTGCGGCCTGGGGCGCGAAGCCATCGCGCTGCTGGCCACGCTGCTGGCCATCGTCATCCTCGTGATGCTGCCGCATGTGGTCAGTGCGCCGCCCCCGCACGATGACGCGGAGCCGGACACCAAGCCGCGCGAGACCTGAGGGCGGGCTGCGGCCTGCAGGCTGGTATTGAGGCTTTGTTCGCTTTTTCCCGATGTTCGTGCTGCGCGAACATGGCAAACATCACGAACCCAGGCAGTGAAGCTTGCGAAGCGTTGGCCAATTCCCGATGGGCAGTCGCGTTCGAGCATGGCTTTGCCTGGCCATGCACGCATGCCTTTGGAAATCCACTCTGTCGGCGTACGCCGGCCACCACCAGCGTGCGGCTACCCATGAGCGACACCGTGTCGCCCAGCGCAAAGCTGTTCAGGCGCGTTTCCCGGTTGCAGGCGGGGTTGGACAGGTCGTTGCCCAGGTAGTTGAGTGGTGTGATCGCGTAGTTTGGCCTCGGAAGCCTCTATCATCTGCGTCGGCCCCTTGTCCCGGGGCTGGTGCGTAAGAACACCAATACACAGCGGTTGAGCCTCCCCGAAAGCGAGTTCTGTCCCTTACCGGAGCACGGAACGATGATCACCGTTTCTCACCCCTTGGTCTGCGCCCAGTTCACTGGTATCGCAGGCTTTTTCATGACCGCAGTCACTTCGGCCGGTCTTTTCCATACCTTGTCACCCCTTCAACTGGGGCACTCCTTGCGCCACTTCGCACGGAGGGCGCAGCCATGAAGCAGACCAAGGAACAGGCCAAGACCTCGGCCGCCAGGATCGAGCGGCTGACGCGAGATATCTCCGAGATCCACAAGCTGGTGGATGAGGGCTGCGCCGAGATCTCGGCCACGGCGCAGATGGCCTTGAAGTGGCTGGAGACGCCGGAGGGCTGCCAGCGGCTGGACGTGGTGGCCGAGGCCTTGAAGATGATTCGCCACAACGCCCTGTTCACGGGCGACTGCTCCAGAAGCAAGGCGATCTCGGCAGGCAGCACGTACCGCAATCTGGCCCAACGGCGGCTGCGCGAGGCCGAGAAGGCAGCCGATGAGGCGCGCGTGGCGCAGGCCCTGCGGGATTCGGCGGCTTAGCGCCGCAGCGTGCACCGGGCCAGGTGCGCGCGCCGAGGGCATCGGCGCCTGCTCAGGCGCTGGCCAGCAGCTCCCACGAGCAGACCTGCGCCTCATCCTCCCCCTGCACGAACGCAACCCGCATGCCCAGCGCCTTGCCCATGCCTTGCACGGCCAGGCGCAGGGCGGCTGGCACGGCGCGGTCGCCCGTGATAACGACCATGCCCCGGCACAGCTGGCGCATGCGTTCGCGGTTGCGCTTGAAGAACAGGGCGCGCTGCTTGCGTTCTTCGTGGCTTTCCTCGGGGTGGTCGCCGGGCAGGTGGTCGGTGAGCAGCACGAAGTGCCGGCCCTGGTCGAGCAGGGATTCGATCTGGGCTTCGGCCGATGCGTCATTGCCGCTGCCTGCGTCTGCAGGTGCCTGCGCTTCGGGTTCGCGCAGGTAGACCAGGGGAAAGCGGGAGGTATCGATCAGCATGTCATGGTTCCTGGGAAAAAGCAGGGCATCAGTACAGGTCGTGCCTGACCGCATGGGCGTAGTGGGCGTCGGCCTGTTCCTGTTGGGCGGCATCCATGGCGGGCGCCGTGGCATCGGCCAGCTGCGTGAGGGCGGCCATCATCTGGCCCACGGTGGGCAGGGCGGTGCGGTCCAGCTGGCTTGACGGGTTCCACAGGCCGGAGCGGTGGATGGCCTTGCCGCAGTGCAGCAGCACCTCGTCGACCAGCACCACGGTGGCGGTCTTGGGCGTGCCCCGGCCTTCGCTCAGCTCCTGCAGCAGATGAGGGTCGGTGGAGATGCGGCCGCGCCCGTTCATGCGCAGGAAGATGTCCAGCCCCGGGAACAGGAAGAGCATGGCCAGGCGGTCATCGGCCTGCAGGTTGCGCAGGGATTCGATGCGGTTGTTGCCGGGCCAGTCGGCAAAGGCCACGGTGCGCTCGTCCAGCACCTGCACAAAGCCGGGCGGCCCGCCGCGCGGCGAGGCGTCCAGGCCGCGTTCGCCGGCCGTGGCCAGGCAAAAGAAGCTGGCCTGGCGCAGATAGGCCTCGTGGAAGTCGGACAGGCGGTCGCGCACGGCCTTCTGGATTCTTTCTGCCGGGGCGGCGTAGAGCGAGTCCAGGTCGATGGCCGGGCCTGGCGGCTCTGCAAGGGCGGTGTTGTCTGTGTGCATGGCACAAGCGTAAGAACAAAGGCATTGGCGGCTGTAGACTGGATCAGCCAACAAATAGCTCAAAGACGCCATGCCCGATGCCATTCTTGAACTCGTCAGCCATGTGAACCGTGCCGATGGCCCCGTGCTGATCGCAGCCGTGGGCAGTCAGGACGAGGAGCTGGCCTCCGAGCCGCACCGGCACGCGCGCGGCCAGCTGTTCGGCTCGCTGCGCGGGCTGCTGTCGGTGGGCGTGGAAGACGCGGTCTGGGTGGTGCCCGCCATCCATGCCGTGTGGCTGCCGCCGCACCAGCTGCATTCGGGCCGCTCCCATGGTCCCTTCCACGGCTGGAGCGTCTACGTGGCGGAGCCGGCCTGCGCCGACCTGCCGCAGCGGCCCTGCGCCATCCGCACCTCGGGCCTGCTGCGCGAGGCCGTGCTGCGCGCCGCCGGCTGGGGATGGCAGCAAGGCGTGCCCACAACGCAGCCCGTGCAACCAGGCCCTTCGGCGGACCAGGCCCGCGCCCATGTGATGGCGGTGATCCTGGACGAGATCCGCACCCTGCCCGTGGAGCCCCTGGGCCTGCCCCTGCCCGCAGACCCGCGCCTGCAGCGCATCGCCCGCGCACTGATCGCCGACCCGGCCGATGCCCGCGACCTGGAGGCCTGGGCGCGCTGGGCCGCGGTCAGCTCGCGCACGCTGAGCCGGCGCTTTGTGTCGGAGACGGGCTTCAGCTTCACCGCCTGGCGCCAGCGCGCGCGGCTGATGCGCTCGCTGGAGATGCTGGCCGCCGGCGCGCCGGTGACGAACATCGCGCTGGACCTGGGCTACGCCACGGCCAGCGCCTTCATCGGCTTGTTCCGGCGCACGTTCGGGGAGACGCCTGCGGCGTACCGGGGGAGGTTGGGGGCGAGTGCAAGCTGAGGCGGGGTCGGCGACTGGATTGCCACATGAAAGTAGGATCACTCACTTGCCTACAGGGAGCCTCCCATGCAGACCACTCAGCAAATGAGCATCACCTTGCCCAATGACATCGCCGATGCGGTCAGGGCCAAAGTGAGGGCCGGTGAGTACGCCAGCGAAAGCGAGGTGATCTGCGCGGGGTTGAAAGCGCTGATGGACAAGGATCGCGGCCTGGATAGCTGGCTGCACCTGGAGGTAGGCCCTGCTTATGACGCCTTGAGGGCTGATCCCTCCAGCGCCGTCACCCTCGGCCAGTTGCGGGAGCGTCTGGCTGCCGAGCGCAGCGGCGGCAACGGCGCGTGACGCTGCCCGCGTCGCTCCTGGGTGACTTCGCCTACAACCGCTGCAACTGCGCATTCAGATACGCATCGCGCGAGGGCAGCAGGTGCTCGGCGCACAGGCGGACCAGGGCGTCGCGGTCCTGGGCGCGCAGGGCTTCGATCATCTGCCAGTGTTCCTGGCGTGCGCGCTCGCGGTAGTCGGCCGAGACCAGGGAGGCGAAGCGGATGGGGTGCGTCTGGCGCGCGTATTCGGTGATGGCCTTGTGCAGCGTGTCGTTGCCCGCCAGCGCAAACAGTTCCTGGTGAAAGGCCAGGTTGATGCGGAACACCAGGCGCGCGTTGCCTTCGGCCACGGCGGCGTCGTGCTGCTGCTGGATGGCGGTCAGGCGGTCCAGGCTTTCTGGGGGAACGGGCAGGGGGATCTTGCGCGCGGCCTCGACTTCCAGCATGCCGCGCAGCTCGTACAGTTCCTGCACTTCCTGGGTGGAGAAGGAGCGCACCAGGGCGCCCACGTTCTTGCGGCGCTCGATGAGGCCCATGCGGTCCAGCGCGGCCAGGGCCTCGCGGGCGATGTGGCGCTTGACGTCGAAGCGGGCCATGAGGTCGTCTTCGACCAGGCGCTCGCGCGGGTGCAGCCGGCCGAAGACCACGTCCTCTTCCAGTGCGGCCACCATGGCGCCCAGGGCGTCGGCTGCGGGGGCGGGTTCGGCATCCAGGGAAATCGGCAGTGAGGCGGCAGCGACCATCAAGACAGGCGGTTGGGACAAAAACGCCATTTTGTCCGAACTGATGGCCCTCACTGGGCATGGCGGGCGTGCCGCGCTGCCTGGCATGGACTATTCGCGCGGGCCGGGAATGGTGCCGCGTTCGGTGGCGCAGCGCAGGAAGTCGAAGTCCACGCCCTGGTCGGCCTGGTTCACTGTGGTGAGAAAGAGCTTGCGGTAGCCGCGTTCGGCCGTGGGCTCGGTCACGGGGTGGAGCCGGGCGCGGCGGGCCAGTTCCTCGTCGCTGACCTGCAGCGTGAGCTCGCGCCGCGCCACCGACAGCGTGATGCGGTCGCCGTTGTGCACATGGGCCAGCGGGCCGCCCACGGCCGACTCGGGCGTGACGTGCAGCACGATGGTGCCGAAGGCCGTGCCGCTCATGCGCCCGTCGGAGATGCGCACGATGTCCTTGACGCCGGCCCGCGCCAGCTTGCGCGGGATGGGGATGTAGCCGGCCTCGGGCATGCCGGGCGCGCCCTTGGGGCCGATGTTCTTGAGCACGAGGATGTCGTCGGCCGTCACGTCCAGGTCGTCGCTGTCGATGCGGTGGGCCAGGTCGGCCGCGTTCTCGAAGACCACGGCGCGGCCTTCGTGCTCCATGAGCCGGGGATGGGCGGCCGACTGCTTGATGATGGCGCCGCCCGGCGCCAGGTTGCCCTGCAGCACGGCGATGCCGCCCTGCGGGTAGATGGGGTTGGAGCGCGGGCGCACCACGTCCTGCGCAAAGCCGGGGCCCGCGCGGTCGATCTCTTCGCCCAGCGTGCGGCCGGTGACGGTGAGGGCGTCCAGGTTCAGCAGGGGCTTGAGCTCGCGCAGCAGCGTGGCCATGCCGCCCGCGTGGTGGAAGTCCTCCATGTAGTGGTCGCCCGAGGGCTTGAGGTCCAGCAGCACGGGCGTGTCGCGGCCCATGCGGTCCAGGGCCTTGAGGTCGATGTCATAGCCCATGCGCCCCGCGATGGCGGCCAGGTGCACCAGCCCGTTGGTGGAGCCGCCGATGGCCAGCAGCACGCGCATGGCGTTCTCGAAGGCGGCGGGCGTGAGGATTTTGTCGATGGTCAGGCCCCCGCGCGCCATGCGCACGGCCTCGGTGCCGGTCTGCTCGGCAATGCGGATGCGGTCGGCCGTGACGGCGGGGGGCGAGGCGCCGCCGGGCACGGTCATGCCCAGCGCCTCGGCAATGCAGGCCATGGTGCTGGCCGTGCCCATGACCGAGCAGGTACCCACGCTGGCCACCAGCTGGTTGTTCACATCGGCGATCTCTTCGGCGTCGATCTCTTCGGCGCGGAATTTGCCCCAGTAGCGGCGGCAGTCCGTGCAGGCGCCCACGCGCTCGCTGCGGTGCGAGCCGGTGAGCATCGACCCGGTGATCAGCTGGATGGCCGGAATGCCTGCCGAGGCCGCTCCCATCAACTGGGCCGGCACCGTCTTGTCGCAGCCGCCGATGAGCACGATGGCGTCCATGGGCTGGGCGCGGATCATCTCCTCGGTGTCCATGGACATGAGGTTGCGCAGGTACATGCTGGTCGGCGCCGAGAAGCTTTCGTGCACCGAGATGGTGGGGAAGTCCATGGGCAGGCCGCCCGCCATGAGGATGCCGCGCTTGACTGCCTCGATGAGCTGGGGCGCATTGCCGTGGCAGGGGTTGTAGCTGCTGCCCGTGTTGGTGATGCCTATGACGGGCCGCTGCAGCGCCGAGTCCGTGTAGCCCGCGCCCTTGATGAAGGCCTTGCGCAGGAACAGCGAAAAGCCGCGGTCGCCGTAGTTGGTCAGGCCCTTGGAGATGCCCGTGGCCGCATCGGCGGGGGCGATGTCATGGCCTGGAGCGCCATCGGGAGTCTTGGGGTCGGTCATGGGTGGGGTGCTTTGCAGAGGGTCTTGGCGGGGTCGGAAGGCAGGCGCTGCCTTGTCGTGGGGCAGGATAGCGGCGGATGCCGTGGATTATTATCGTCGTTATCACCTATATTATTAATAATCTATCTGGCCAACCATGCAGCCGTGTCCGGCGTGCGTGCCGGGCATGTTTTTCCGACACAAGACAAAAGGAGGAGACACCCATGGTTGTTGCTGCATCCCGCATCCGTCGCATTCATGCGCCCAACCGGCGCGCCGCCCTGGCTGCGGCGCTGCTGGCTTTGCTGGCGCTGGGCCCAGGCCTGGCCACGCCCGCGCTGGCCGACGGCGCCTATCCGGCCCGGCCCATCAAGCTGGTCGTTCCGTACACGCCCGGGGGCGCCACCGACGTGATCGGCCGCGTGGTGGGGCAAAGGCTCTCGCTGGCGCTGGGCCAGCCCGTGGTGGTGGAGAACCGGGCCGGCGCGGCCGGCAACCTGGGCGCCGCAGCAGTGGCCAAGGAAAGGCCCGATGGCTATACGCTGCTGCTGGGCGCGCTGACCAGCCATTCCATCAACAGCGTGCTCATGCCTGCCACGGCGGGCTTCACCATGGACAAGAGCTTCGCGCCCATAGCCGTGGTGGGCCGCGTGCCGCTGGTGATCACCGTGGGGCCGTCGGTGACGTCGGCCAATCTGGCGGAGTTCATCGCGCTGGCCAAAGCGAAGCCGGGCGGGCTGAACTACGGCTCCTCGGGCAATGGCTCGCCCCAGCATCTGGCGGCCGAGCTGTTCAAGCGGCAGGCCGGCGTGCCGCTGACGCACGTGCCCTACAAGGGCAGCACGCCCGCGCTCAACGACCTCATGGGCGGCCAGGTGGATGTGGTGTTCGACACCCTGCCCGCCACGCAGGGCTTCATCAAGGGCGGGCGGCTGCGCGGCCTGGCCGTGACCACGGCGCAGCGCGTGCCCTCCATTGCCGACATTCCCACCACGGCCGAGGCCGGGCTGTCAGGCTTCGAGGTGACGTCGATGTTCGGCCTGCTGGCGCCTGCGGGCACGCCCGCGCCCATCGTCGCCCGGCTCAGCGGCGCGCTCAAGGAGGTGATGGGGCAGCAGGAAGTGAAGGACGCCCTGGTCGCCCAGGGCGCCATGCCCACCTTCACCACGCCTGCCGAGGCGCGCATGCAGATCGCCAAGGAGGTGGGCCGCTGGTCGGCCGTGATCAAGGAGTCGGATATCAAGCCGGACTGAGGCCGGGTGCGGGGCGGGGCCGGGTGGGGCCGCGCTGATATCGGTAAGGGCACAAGCATATGCCCAAAGATTCGTTCCCCCGCGCCTGCATCGTGGCGATACTGGCCGGCCGCATTCCCTTCACTGCCTTGCCTGTACTACCGTGCTACCCGACCCAGTCCCCGACAGCGCGGCCGAAGCGCAGGTCGATCGCGTCATCGACGGCCTGCTCAACGGCCTGCAATGGCGCGCCAGCGTGTTCCACGTGGGGCAGTACTGCGGGCGCTGGCGGGCCTCCACGGCGGGGCGCGCGCGGGCCTGCTTTCACCTGATCCTTGACGGGCGCTGCTGGCTGCACCTGCCGGGCCAGCCCTCGGTGGAGCTGCAGCCGCGCGATGGCGTGTTCCTCTCGCGCGACGTGCCGCATTTCATCTCGCCCTATGCCGACCCGGACATGGCCTGCGCCCCGCAGGCCATGCGCCCCGCCACGGGCGATGCCGGCATCGGAGAGACGGCGCTGGCCTGCGGCTTCTTCACCTTCGAGGGGCCCATGCGCGGCCTGCTGGTCGATGCCTTCCCCGACCACCTGGTGCTGCGCGGCGACGACCATGCGATGAGCGGCGCCTCCATGCTGTTCGACCTGATGCGCGCCGAGGCGCTGCGCACGGGCACCGAGCCCTCGGCCGTGATGGACACGCGG
>NZ_JTKZ01000968.1:0-1580 GCF_000799035.1 Delftia sp. ZNC0008 | reverse complement strand
GCATGGACCGTCGTGGTGGACAGCGCCGCCGACGCAAGCGGCCCGTGCGCCAGCACCGGCCTGGGACCCTGCTCCCTGCGCGACGCCATCACCTACGCCAACGCCAACCGCAACAAAGGGGGCGACAACCGCATCGAGTTCCGCATCGGCGCGGGGGGAGAGCAGACCATCGTCACCCAAAGCAACTGGAATGGCAGGCTCATGCAGCCCATCGCACCGGCCACATCGCTCACCGTGGACGCCAGCACGCAACCCGGCTATGAGGACCACTTGCCACGCCGCCCCCTGATCACGCTGCAGTCAGGCAGCCCCGAGTTCGGCATAGGGCTCGAGCTGGCAGGCGCCATCACGGTGCGCGGCCTGGCGATAGGCGGCTTCAATACGGCCCTGGCGGTGACCGGCGACGGCAACACCGTGCTGGGCTGCCATATAGGCGTTGACGCATCGGGAACGGTTGCCATGGGCAATCGCAGCAACATTATTGTCAACTCCGGCAACCGCAACCGCATCGGCAATCTGGATATTGGCGGGCGAAATGTCATTTCCGCGGCGGAAAATTCCGGAGTATGGCTTTCCTGGCCGGGCACAGGTACAGGAAACATCATTCAGGGAAACTACATAGGCACCGATATCACAGGCAATGTGGCACTGGGAAATCAAGGTGGCGGCATCAGCGTGGCATCCGACTTTACCGGCACGCTGATCGACAGCAATCTCGTTTCCGGCAATGTAAAAGAAATGGGCGGCTATTCCGCGATTTCCATTTCCGGCGCCCACACGCTGGTGACCCGCAACCGAGTCGGAACCAATGCAGCCGGCACAGCCATGATTCCCAACAATGGGCCAGGCATTGCCGTATTCTTTTCGTCGGAGGGCGGACATCGCATTGGCACAGGCCCTGAGGACGGCAACCTGGTTGCCGGAAACAAGGAAACGGCCATTGAATTGAATGGAAACTACGGCGCACGCAACTCGAATACCCTGATTGCCGGGAATATCGTGGGAACCAGCCTGGATGCCAGCACCATGCTGCCCAATCAATGGGGCATCGTCATCAAGGATTCGGACGAAGTGACCGTGCGCGCAAACATCGTCGGTGGCAGCAAGGCGTCCGGCATACAGTTCCAGGGCGCCAGCAAGAACAACCTCGTGCAGGGCAACTACGTGGGCGTCAGTCCCCAGGGAACCGCCCTGCCCAACGGTGAAGGCGTTTCCTTTTTCCAGAAGGCCCATGACACCCTGGTCGGCGGTGACGACGCGGCACATGCCAACGTGATTGCGCACAACAGGCTGTTCGGCGTGGGATTGCGGGGGGACGAAGTCAAGGGCGTCTCCATGCTCGGCAATGCCATCTACGGCAATACCGAGGGAGGCATCGCACGAACCAGCCTGGCCAACGGAGATCCTGCCGAGCCGGTGCTGCTCACGGTGACGCCCGAGGGCCTGTCCGGCACGCTGGACAGCGTCGCCAACGAAAGCATGCGCATCGAGTATTTCTCGACGCCCAGGCTGCCCGACGGGCTGGTGGAGCGCGCCGCCGGCAAGGTTCTGCTGGGCTCGCAGACCGTGACCACCGATGC
>NZ_JTKZ01000384.1:0-8015 GCF_000799035.1 Delftia sp. ZNC0008 | reverse complement strand
TGTTTCCCGGTGAGTTCGTACAGCCGCCGCAGCGCGTGGTGCACACGCTGCCGGTGCCCCATGCCGCGGTCGTGCCGGGCCAGGAGCGGCGCCCGCTGTTCATCCTGCTGGATGCGACCTGGCCCGAGGCGCGCAAGATGTTCCGCAAGAGCCCTTACCTGGACCGCTTTCCGGTGCTGAGCCTGCACCCGGACCAGGTCTCGCAGTACCGCCTGCGCCGCTCCCAGCGCGAAGACCACTTCTGCACCAGCGAGGTGGCCGCCCTGTGCCTGGAGCTGACGGGCGATGCGGGCGACCGGCGCGCGGGCCGCGCGCTGGAGAGCTACCTGGCGCTGTTCACCGAGCACTATCTGCGCGCCAAGAACCAGCAGCCGGTGCAGGCAGACAGTGCCGCGCACCGGGGTCTGCAGGACGCCGTCTCATCCCGCTGTACGCCTGAAGAATAAAAACGATAGCGGTAAACGCTTGTGTTCATTGGGATTGGCGTAGTTTTGTTCCAAATTGTTGACGGCACATCCATCGCCCAGGCCCGGTGCGCGCCGGCGGCTTCACGGGGTGGAATGGGCCAGGGTGCAGCGGCGCCAGCACAAACCTCCTGTTACGTTCTGGCTGCAGGGCGCCTCCCATACTCGCGGCGTGCGAAGAAAGGCGGGTGGACGGCAGGGCGGGGCATCGGATCCCGGGCTGAATGTCCATCGAACCTCGTCCCCGGGCGGTGATGGCTAGAATTGGATTTCGCTGAAATTCATCGGCCTGGCCCCGCTCAAGCGGGGCTTGTTCGTGCACGCAGGGCTGTCCGTCGAGGTGGCCCGCATCCTCAGGGCGCGCCGCACCGCGGCACGCGGATTGCTGTTCACCGCATCCGCCGGGAACCTTGGGACGTGCCGTCTCTCTTATCGCGCTGGACCATGCGTTGCACCCTTCGGGGCCGGCTGCGCCATGGCCGCGTGCTCCATTTTCTTGGGGTTTGTTCATGGCTCGGGGCCCATTGCTCCGGCGTTGGAAAGGTGTCCGGTTTTGGTGGTCAAGGATTTCAAACTGCGCTACAACCCCGCCCTTGACGGGCTGCGGGGCGTGGCGATCCTGTTGGTGATCTTGTCGCACTCCCATGCGCCTCTGTTTGATGGCGCGTTCTTCGGGGTCGACCTGTTTTTCGTGCTCAGCGGCTATCTGATCACTTCGCTGCTGCTGATGGAAAACGATTCCGAGGGCCGCATCGGCTTCTGGCGCTTTTACCGCCGCCGCTTCTTCCGCCTGATGCCGGCGCTGGCCCTGTTTCTGGCCGCGTACTGCATCTTCGCGCCCATGCTGTGGCCGGACCTGAACGACATCTACTCCGATGCGCTGGTCTCCATCCTCTATCTGGCCGACTACGGCATCGCCTTCTTCGACAGCCCGGACACGCTGCTGCACATGTGGTCGCTGTCGGTGGAGGAGCACTTCTACCTGATCTGGCCGCCGCTGCTGGTGCTTCTGCTGCGCTTTTCCAAGCCGGGCCGCCTGTGGCGCCCGATTGCCCTGCTGTGGGCGCTGAGCTGGCTGTGGCGCGTGTACTGGGTGGACCAGGGTCAGCACTTCTATGAGATCTTCTTCCGCTTCGACACCCGCGCCTCGGGCCTGTTCGCCGGTGCGCTGCTGGCGGCGCTGATGATCGAGCGCCCGGACTTCATCGCTGCGCTGAAGGCGCGCATGCACCACGCCATGTGGGTGCCGCTGGCCGTGCCGCTGTTGATGGCGCTGCAATGGGACAACCAGGACGCCATGGTCTGGGGCATCACCGTGGTGGAGTGCGCGGCCGTTGTGCTGCTGGTGGCGGTGAGCCAGGGCTCGGGCCTGGTCTACGACATGCTGTCGTCGCCCATGCTGGTGAAGCTGGGACGCCTGTCCTATGGCGTCTATCTCTGGCACTACCCGGTTGTGCGCTATCTGCGCGCCGACTTCTCGTGGCCCGTGGTCGTGGTGCTGGGCCTGGCGATCTCGGTGGTGCTGTCGGCGCTGTCCTTCTACACCATCGAGCGCTGGGCGCTGCGCATGCGCGATGGCGAGCGCAAGGGCGGCGAGCGCCAGCCGCAGGCGCAGCCGGCCTGAATGCCGGCAGCGCGCCGAAAGCAAAAAAGGGAACGTTGGCACGTTCCCTTTTTTTGTGGGTGAAGGAGATCCGCTGCGCTCTCAGAACCCTGCGCCGGGCTGGGACAGGTACTGCAGTTCCTCGGGCGTGCTGGTGCGGCCCAGGATGGCATTGCGGTGCGGAAAGCGGCCGTAGCGCACGATGACGTCGCGGTGCCTGTGGGCGTAGTCCAGCGTGCCGGCCAGGAACTCGCGCACGCCCTCGCCGACAGCGTCACCGGCCTGGTCGGCCAGGGCCTGGAAGGCGGCCACGCTGCGGTTCTGCAGGGCCAGGTCCTCGGCATGCTCCAGCGGCAGGTAGCAGAAGATGCGGGCCACGGCGGGCAGGTCGGCATGCCGGTCATGGCCCTGGGCGATGCCGTCCAGCGCCAGCTGCAGCGCCTGCGGGTCGCCCGCAAAGCTGCGCGCCGTGCCCCGGAACAGGTTGCGCGTGAACTGGTCCAGCAGCACGATCAGCGCCAGCCTGCCCAGCGCCGTGCCGGCCCAGGCGTCGAGTCGGCCGGCCAGCGCGTCTTCGACCAGGGCGCCGAAGCGCTCGCGGATCTGGTTGTCGGTGGCATCGGACTTGATGAACCACAGGTTCTTGCAGGCCAGGGCGCTTGCATTGTCGGGGCGGGTGGAGCCCAGCCAGTAGCCGAGCACGTCGGCAATGCGGGGGTCTGCGGCGGAGGGGGGTGCAATGCTGGTCATCGGGGGCCCGTGTCTGGTCGGATGAGGAAAGCTTCGATTGTGCAGGCTGTGGCGGGCCGAGGCTGTGGATGGCCGGTTCTCCGCAGATGGATAACAGTTTGTGCAGAGGTTTTTCCAACCAATATGCACAGATTTTTCAAGAGGATTTCTATTGGTTATCAACAGGTGGTGTCATTGATTCCATTGGAGGTGATTGAAAATCAGGCGGCAAGGGAATCAAGATTGCTTTCGGCAATACTGCGGAATTCCCCGGAGATGCGCGCATCCTGCGCCACGGCCCGCCAGAAGCGCCGCGCCAGTGCCTGGGCGCGCGGCCATTCGGCCAGCGTGGCGGCCGTGGGGCGCGGGGGCTGGGCGCTGAAGTCGCGCTCCACGATCTCGCCATTGATGGGCATGTAGAGCATGGGCAGCATGTCGTAGGTGGGCGACAGCGCCCAGTCGCCCTGCGGCTGCGGCAGCACGAAGGAGATGTTGCCGTAGTGCCGGTCGGTGTTGGCGATGAGTTGGCCGTAGGCCTCGAGCAGGCGCAGGCTGCGCGCATCGGTCTCGGTGATGAGGCCACGCGCCGCCAGGCGGCTGGCCGTGGCGGCCCAGTTGTCCACCTCGCCCACGTACTGGGCATTGAGCACCTGCAGGGAGACCATGCCTATGCGTCCGGGGTTGCGGTCCGGCGGCGGTGCGCAGCCCGGCTCGGGCTGGCTGCGATCGAAGCGCTCCGATTCGAGAAAGGCCCGGCCGCCATCCATGAACAGCCGCGTGCGCGCGGCGGGCAGGCCGTCTTCGGCCAGGGTCTGCAGCGCCAGATGCTCGCAGACCAGCAGGTCGCGTATGCGCTGCTCGGCCGGCGCGTCGCCTGCCGGGGAGAACTTGACGATGACGCTGCGCCCGGCCGTGGTGCAGCAGAACTTGGGCTGCTCGCCGCCCGCCGACGAGCCCGGATGCGTGCCCTGCATGGCCTGCATGGCCAGGCGCGGATACTCGGCCGGCGACTCGGCGCGCAGCGCGCGGGCGGGCAGGGTGTGGAAGCGCTCGAACGCGGCTTCGCCCACGATGAGGTTGCCCGGCAGGTCCTCGCCGAATCGGGCCAGGGCGCGCAGCACGTCGTCCTCGCCCCATTGGCGCGGGTCGCCACCCAACTGCAGTTCGGGATGGCTGTGCGCAAAGGTGCGGCCGATGAAGCCCTGGGGCCGCATGTCGTCCAGGAACCAGGGCAGGCCGTCGTGCTGCTCGCTGAGGCCATCGGCCTCGTCCACCCAGAAGCCGCCGCCGTGCAGCGCGATCATGCGGCCGAAGGGCGATGCGTGGCCTTCGGTATCCACGCGCATGATGGCCACCTCGGCGCCCACGCCCGCCACCTGGCGCGGCAGCACATAGCGCTGCGTGCGCGCCGCACCCACCTTGCGCACCTGGCCCGACCGGATCAGCGGCGCCAGCGCGCGCGACACGGTGGGCTGGCTCACGCCCAGCATCTGCTGCAGCTCGCGCGCCGCCAGCGCACCGCCCTGGCGGCGCAGTGCCGCCAGTACCTGGGTGGAGAGGTCTTCCAAGGCCATGGGAATCAATTGATGAATGAATAAAAATAGGGAGTAATTTATTAAAAATCAATGATTTATGCAAATCAATGAATGAATATATGAATAGATTCATGCGCCGGTGGAGGGCCGTGCCCAAGGCCGCGGCAAAGCTGGGCGGGCGGGAGGGCCGGCCAGAAGGATTGGGTGATGTTTCCGTACGGATGGCGGTACTGCCTATGTCCGATGGGCACTCGCTGTGAAGCGCCTTCGCGCAGGTGCCGGGCAACACCCACTGCAGGGACAGGGAATAGCCCCTGGCGGGACAATGCCGATCTCAAAAAACATAGCGCCATGCGTATGGCATGCATGGCGCTTCAGGGTTTCGTGTCGGGCTTTCTGGGGCTTGTGCTGTCGTGATGAATCGCCGCTTTTTGTTGATGGTCCTGGCCGCGGGCTGCAGCCTGGCTGCGACCGGATGTTCGGGAAAGTCCGGGCCTGGAAATGTCTCGATTTCGCGGCAAAGGCTGCAGGAGGTGGTGGCCCAGCGCTTTCCACGGCAATTCCCCGTGGCCGGCATGCTGCAGCTCAAGCTGCATTCGCCGGTGCTGGGATTGCTGCCCGAGCGCAACGCGCTCAATGCGGTGTTGCAGGCCGATCTGTCGGGACCCGTGCTCAAGCAAGCCTATGGCGGCCATCTGAACCTGGACTTCGCGCTGCGCTACGAGCCCACGGACCGCACGCTGCGCGCCCACCAGATCAAGGTCAACAGCCTGGTCATCAACGACCTGGCCCCCGCCATGAGCGACATGATCACCACCTACGCCAGCGCCCTGGCCGAGCAGGCGCTGGGCCAGCTCGTGCTCTACCAGCTGCAGGACAAGGACCTGGCCCTGATGGACTCTCTGAACATGGAGCCCGGCGCCATCACGGTGACGCCGGACGGCCTGAGCGTGGCCCTGGTCCAGAAGCCCGTCGCGCCGCGCTGAGAGCTGTGCCGGGCGGGCGATGCACGGTTCAGCCGTGCGCCTCCATCCGAGCGCCTCGGTAGCCGGTGCATGGCGGCGAGCGGGGAGACTGGCCATGCAATCTGCGTGGGTGGTCATGACCCGGCGGCAGGGCCGGGTCCGCCGTTATTTGGCGTGCCAAGCATGGCTGGGCGCCGAACGCTACGATGCAGCGGCCATCGATTTCTTGGCGAACCCGACCAGCCTTCAAGGTGCCCCATGACTCCACAGAATCCGCTTTCCGCCTTTTCCGTCACGCGCAAGTGGCCGGCCATGCAGCCGGACCGCATCCAGCTGTATTCCCTGCCCACGCCCAACGGCGTCAAGGTGTCGATCGCTCTGGAGGAGATGGGCCTGCCGTATGAGGCGCACCGCGTGGGCTTCGAGAGCAATGACCAGCTCTCGCCCGAGTTCGTGGACACCTTTCCCAACAACAAGATCCCGGCCATCCTGGACCCGCAGGGTCCGGGCGGAAAGCCGCTGGCGCTGTTCGAGTCGGGCGCCATCCTGGTCTACCTGGCCGAGAAGTCCGGCAGCCCGCTGCTGCCCGCCGACCCGGCCGCGCGCTATGAAACGCTGCAGTGGCTGATGTTCCAGATGGGTGGCGTCGGCCCCATGTTCGGCCAGCTGGGGTTCTTCCACAAATTCGCGGGCAAGGACTTCGAGGACAAGCGCCCGCGCGACCGCTACGTGAACGAGTCCGTGCGCCTGCTGGGTGTGCTGGAGCGCCGCCTCGCAGGCCGCGCCTGGGTGATGGGCGAGCAATTCACCATTGCCGACATCGCCCTGTGGCCCTGGGTGCGCAACATGGTGGTGGAGCAGGGCTACAACGCGGCCGAACTGCTGGGCTGGGAGCGCTTTCCCGAGCTGCAGCGCGTGCTGGCCGCCTTCGTGGCGCGCCCGGCCGTGCAAAAGGGCCTGGTGACGCCGCCGCGCAACTGACCCGGCGGGCGTTGCATTCCTGGGCCGCACTGTCCCAGCCATGGTGGCTTTCAAAACCGGCGCGGGGGCCGCATCTGTCCGAGAATGCAGCGCCCCCTTTTTTCTTGCGGGCGCAGCCTCACAGGAGCCACGATGACCGCAGCCACCACCCCCGTCCTCCAAAGCCAGCCGCTGGGCCCGCTGTGGCCCACCATGGACCCCTTCCTGTTCTGTGCCCACCATGACGATGCCTATCCGCCCAGCGATGGCCGACTGGGCGTGCAGGCCGTGGACCTGGAAGGCCGCCAGATGGGCAGCGACTTCAGCCGCAAGGACGGCTTTTCCATGTACCACGGCGATGGCGTGCCGGGCTTTCCCGGCCATCCGCACCGCGGCTTCGAGACCGTGACCCTGGTGCGCAAGGGCCTGATCGACCATTCCGATTCGCTGGGCGCGGCCGCGCGCTTTGGCGGCGGCGACGTGCAGTGGCTGACGGCCGGCAAGGGAATCCAGCATTCGGAGATGTTCCCGCTGCTCAACAGCGACGCGCCCAATCCGCTGGAGCTGTTCCAGATCTGGCTGAACCTGCCTGCGCGCTCCAAGATGGTGGAGCCGCACTTCACCATGTTCTGGAATGAGCGCATCCCGCGCCTGGAGCACGCAGACGCCGCAGGCCGCAGGACCGTGGTCACCGTGGTCGCAGGCAGCCTGCCCGGCACGGCGGCCGCCCTGCCTCCGCCGCCCGAATCCTGGGCCTCGCAACCCGAGGGCGACGTGGCCATCTGGACGCTGCGCCTGGAGCCCGGCGCACGCTGGACGCTGCCGCGCGCAGCCGGCGCGGACACGCAACGCATGCTGTATTTCTTTGCAGGCCAGGCACTGCAGGTCGGGCCCACGGCCCTGGCCCAGCATGCGGCCCTGCATGTGGATGCCACGCAGGACTGGGAGCTGCACAACAGCGGCGCCGACGCCGTGGAATGCCTGGTGCTGCAGGGCCGCCCCATTGGCGAGAGCGTGGCGCAGTACGGCCCCTTCGTGATGAACACGCAGCAGGAAATCATGCAGGCCATGCAGGACTACCGGCGCACCCAGTTCGGCGGATGGCCCTGGGCCGAGCAGGACCCGGTGCATGGCGCAGAGAACCGGCGCTTTGCGCGCTACCCGGGCGCTGCGGCCGAGGAACAGCCGCCGGCCGCCTGAGTCCGGTCAGGCCGCGTCAGGCCGTGTCTGAGGGTGGATGAAAGCTGGCCGGCGCGGGCGTGCGCCCCAGCTCCTTGAGGATCTTCAGCGTGATGGCCATGCCGGTGTTGCCTGCGGGCACGCCGGCATAGACGGCGGTCTGCAGCAGCACTTCGCGGATGGTGTCCAGGTCCAGCGGCGCGGCCTCGGCATCGGCCGGATCGGCCAGCAGGCCGGTGCGGATGTGCAGCTCGAACTCTTCCCAGCGGCCCATGGAGGCCGTGATGGCCAGCACCATGATGCGGCGCGTGCGGCGCTCCAGGCCGGGGCGGCTCCAGATGCCGTCCCAGGCATAGGCCGTGATCATGCGCTGGAACTCCACATTCAGTTCGTTGGCGCGCGCCACGGATTGGTCCACCCATTCATCACCCAGCACGCGGCGGCGGTTGGCAAGGCCGCGCTGCAGGGCGTCGGCGGAAGGTTCGGTCATGGCGGGGGTTCCTGTGTCAAGCATGGGAATGGGCATGGGCATGGGCATGGGCATTGGCGTTGGCGTTGGCGTTGGCGTGGGTCTACGCGG
>NZ_JTKZ01000285.1:13139-15480 GCF_000799035.1 Delftia sp. ZNC0008 | reverse complement strand
ACGCTCCACGCTGGCAGTGATCAGCGCCTTGATTTCCTTGGCCGCCTCGGCGCTGCGCTGCGCCAGCGAGCGCACCTCGCCCGCGACCACGGCAAAGCCCCGGCCCTGCTCACCGGCACGCGCAGCCTCCACCGCGGCATTGAGCGCGAGGATGTTGGTCTGAAAGGCAATGCCGTCGATCACGCCGATGATGTCGCCGATGCGCCGGCTGCTGTCATTGATGCCCTTCATGGTTTCCACGGCCTCGGCCACCACGTCGCCGCCGCGGCGCGCAACGCTCGATGCATTGAGCGCCAGCTGATTGGCCTGGCGTGCGTTGTCGGCGTTCTGGCGCACGGTGGAGCCCAGCTCTTCCATGGATGCCGCCGTCTGCTCCAGCGCGCTGGCCTGCTCTTCCGTGCGGCTGGACAGGTCGGCATTGCCGGAGGCAATCTGCGCACTGGCCGAGGCCACGCCTTCGGCGTTCTGGCGCACGCTGCGCACGGTCTGCACCAGGCTCGATTGCATGCGCTGCAGCGCGCCCAGCAGCAGGCCGGTTTCGTCATGGCGGTCGATGTGAATGGTCCCGCCCAGATCGCCATTGGCCACGCGGTCAGCGGCATCGACCGCATGGGCCAGCGGCGTGCGGATGGAGCGCGTCAGCCACAGCCCGGCCAGCACGGCCAGCAGCACGGCGGCCAGCGCCGCCACGCTGAGGACGACGACCGAGCGCCCATAGACAGCCTCGGCATTGCGGCTTTCCTGCACGGCCGCATCGCTGTTGAGCTTGACCAGCAGGTCCAGCGTGTTCGACGAATCGTTGTAGAGCTTCAGCGACTCGCCGCCCAGCACGGCCTGGGCCTTTTCCTTTTCGCCCTGGCGTGACAGCGCCAGCACCTGCTGGCTCAGTTGCTGGTAGCGCTCGCGTTCCTGGAGCAGTTGGGCGTAGAGCCTTCGCTCTTCGTCGGAGGACAGCAGCGGCTCGTAGGCCTTCTTGCGCTCGGCCAGACGGCGCTGCAGTTGCTCCAGCTGCTTTTCCGAATCGGTCTTGTAGGCGACATCATCATTGTTGACGTGGCGCACCTCCAGCAAACGGGTACGCACGACATCGGTGCCTATCTGGTTGATCACTTCCACGCTGGGCATGGCATTGCCGGTGATGACTTCCATGCTGGTGCGCATGGAGCGCAGTTGCACCAGGGCCGCGGCCACCACGGCCAGCAGCAGCAGCACCAGCAGGCCGAAGGTGCCCAGCATGCGCGTTGAAATCTTGAGGTTTTTCACATTCATCTCTCTTGTAGAGGTCCCGTCATCTTGTTGCGTCTTGCTCTGTCTCGCGCCATGGGCAGGCTATCAGCCAGGCCCGGCGCGAACCTTGCAGAAACAGGCCAGCCGCACCGGCCGATGGCAGCTGGCAGGCAAGGCTTGGAGAGGGGGAGGACGGGACCCCGCGGGAGCGCGGTCTGCTGGATGGCCGATGGCCGCCAGGCCAGGCGGCCATGAGAACAAGGTAATCATGGGATATCCCTTCGTTCCGAGCGAACGAGGCCAGGAGCGGCCGTTCCTCAATCTGTAAGAATAGGACTACATCTATTTACATTCTGCCAGTATCCAAGCATTGTTCAGGACAAGTTCAGGTACTTGCAGTAGGCAGAAACCTTCACTGGAGGATTTGCGCCACAGCCTCCTGCCACCCGGCGTGCGCAAGCTCAACGCAGCACGCAAAAAGAAAGCGGCCCCATGCAGGGCATGGGGCCGCCAGAGGATGGGGCACAGCTGCGGGCAAGGCCTCAGAACGCGGCCCACTCCTCGTCGTCGGCGGTCGCGGTCCTGCTGACCTGGGCTGGCGTGGCATGTTTCGCTGGCCGGGCTGCGATGGGCGCCAGGACCGGCGGTGATGCCAAAGGGGCGGCCGCCGTTGCGCGCGGCACCGCCACGGCCGCCTTGGCGGTCTCAGCCACCTCGGGGACCGCTGTCGAGTCTTCCGGCGCCGTGCGAAACACCGATACCGATGCCACCATGGCCCGCGCCTGCTGCTGCAGCGACTGGGCAGCGGCCGCACTTTGCTCGACCAGGGCGGCGTTCTGCTGGGTGGCCTGGTCCATTTGCGTGATGGCATCGCCCACCTGGGCCACGCCCGCGCTCTGCTCGCTGCTGGCGGCGCTGATCTCGCCCATGATGTCGGTCACGCGCCGGATGGCGGCGACGATTTCGGACATGGTCTCGCCGGCCTTGTCCACCAGCTGCGTGCCCTGCTCCACACGCTGCTCGCTGGCCTGGATCAAGGCCTTGATCTCCTTGGCCGCCTCGGCACTGCGCTGGGCCAGCGTGCGCACCTCGCCGGCCACCACGGCAAAGCCCC
>NZ_JTKZ01000285.1:0-13129 GCF_000799035.1 Delftia sp. ZNC0008 | reverse complement strand
CCTGCTCGCCAGCGCGGGCCGCCTCCACGGCGGCGTTCAGCGCCAGGATATTGGTCTGGAAGGCAATGCCGTCGATCACGCCGATGATGTCGGCGATCTGGCGGCTGCTGTCGTTGATGCCCTTCATGGTGTCCACCACCTGGGCCACAACCTCGCCGCCACGCGCGGCAATGCCCGAGGCGGAGGCGGCCATCTGGTTGGCCTGGCGCGCGTTGTCCGCGTTCTGGCGCACGGTGGCGCCCAGCTGCTCCATGGAGGCTGCGGTTTCCTCCAGAGCACTGGCCTGGCTTTCGGTGCGCGCCGACAGGTCCGCATTGCCCTGGGCGATCTCGCCAGCGGCCAGCGCCACGCCGTGCGCATTGCCGCGCACATCGCCCACCAGCTCGGCGAGCTTGCGGCGCATGTCCTCCTGTGCGTTGATGAGCTGGCCCATTTCATCCAGGCGCCGGCTGGTGACCGGCTTTTCCAGATGGCCGGCCGCCACATTGCGCGCCACGGCCACGGCCTGGGCCACCGGGCCGGTGACCGCACGCGTGATGGCCCAGCCCACCAGGGCCGCAATCGCCACCACCGCGGCCAGCGTGCCCAGCACCCAGATGCGGGCCAGGTCAAAGCCTGCCTGCGCCTGCTGCCGCGCCTGCTCGCCCGCTTCGCGCTGCAGGGTCAGCAGGCGGCCGGCGCTTTCGGCCAGCTTGCCGAACTGCGCCTCGGACTCGCCGGCGAACATCAACCCCATCTCGTCGGCCATGAAGGCCTGCTCCTCGGTGGTGGAATAGTTGCCGGCGCGCGCACGCTCCAGCAATCGCGCATGCATGGCCAGGAACTGTTGCTTGAAGCCGAGGTAGTCGTCGAAGGCCGCGCGCAAGGCCTGCTGGTCGATCAGCGAACGCAGGGCCGTCTCATGCTCGCCAATGGTCTGCAGCCGGTCCTGCACCTGCTTGGCAAAGCCATCGACCTCGGCCAGGCTGCGCGCGGAGGCAATGCCGGCCTCGTGGCGGCGCAGGCGGTTGTATTCGGATCGCATGGCGCCCGCATGGAACATGCTGGGCAGGGCCACATCCGACAAATGCAATGCGTTGCGGTGCATCTGCGCCAGTTGCAACCAGGCTACCGCCCCCAGAACCGCCGAGAACAGGACCATGATGAGGAATCCCATGCCCAGCTTCGTGCCCATGCGCCAATCTGCCACCTTCATTTGCTCGCTCCCGGGCCGATGTCCCCATCAGCGCCTGATTGATCTGTCCAAACCCTGATCCATGACAAAACAAAAAACGCACCCGGCGCCTAGGCACCGGGTGCGTTTCAAATTGTATCAACTGCGAAGCGGGCATTTACCTCAGCGCAGTTGAGACTCCCTCGACGGGAGTGAAAGGGATCAGCCCTTGTAGTTGGCGATGCCGTCCACGACTTCCTTCTTGGCCTCGTCCACGCCCTTCCAGCCCAGAACCTTGACCCACTTGCCCTTTTCCAGGTCCTTGTAGTGCTCGAAGAAATGCTGGATCTGCTTGAGGGTGATCTCGTGGATGTCTTCCAGCGTGTTGATCTTGTCGTAGGCGGGCAGCAGCTTTTGCGTGGGCACGGCCAGGACCTTGCCATCCACGCCGGACTCGTCTTCCATGAGCAGGATGCCGATGGGGCGGCAGGCCACGACCACGCCCGGGGGCAGCGGGAAGGGCGTCATCACCAGCACGTCCACCGGATCGCCGTCGCCGGACAGCGTCTGGGGCACATAGCCGTAGTTGGCCGGGTAGTGCATGGCCGTGCCCATGAAGCGGTCCACGAAGACGGCGCCGCTTTCCTTGTCCACTTCGTACTTGATGGGATCGGAGTTGGCCGAGATCTCGATCACGACGTTGAAGGATTCAGGAGCGTTCTTGCCCGGTGTGACTTTGTCGAAAGACATGATGGATAAGCAGAGTTGAAACGAAAGAGCCCCCGCAGGGGATAGCAGCGTGATTTTAGGCGCAGGCACACGCCCCCACGGATGGCTCCGCAGGAACGCCCGCCATGCTAAGGGCGCAAGCCTGCGCCAAGCTTGCAGCGCCCGGTCTCAGGCGTGTGCCCCGCCCGCGCGCCGGCGCACGGGGCCGCTGCGCTGCTCCACCGCATGCTGCACTTCGCGGCGCAGGCCCAGTGCAAAGCCCAGCTCGGCCAGCACGAACAGGGGTCCGATGACCAGGCCCAGGATGTCGTCCAGGAAGGCTGGCTTGCGGCCCTCGTAGTAGTGACCCACGAACTGGATCACCCAGCCCACGGCAAAGATGCCCAGCCCCCATCCCAGCCAAGCCCCCAACGGCAGCATGGCGATGGGCTGTGCCAAGGCCAGCATCAGGGCAAGCACCACAGCCATGGCAATGCCGTAGCGCAGGTCCAGCAAACAGTAGTAGATGCCTGCCGCCAGCGCCGCCAGCAAGGCCAGGCTCAGCGGCAGGGCAGGCAGGCCGTCGCCCAATGGCATCGCCCATTGCAGACGTGCCAGCAGGATCACCACGGCCCACATGATCAGCGGCACGCCAAAGAAGTGCGTGAGGATGTTGCGTGGATCACGGTGATAGTCCGCGTACTGGGACAGTTGGTCGATGAGGGTTTTCATAGGCTGCACCGGCAGTGGATGTTGCGCAACCATGGTGGTGTCATCAAGGATTGGCGTCTGTCATGGATCCGACACAAGCCTCATCGCACACCTCGGGCTTACCCGCACCGGCAGCTCCGGCAGCCACGGCAACTGTCGCCGCCACGCGCGGCGTACGGCGCCGCTCAGTGGCCGGTCCACCGGGCATGGCCGATCTCTGGGCCACCGTCGAGGCAGGCCGCTGGTTCCACGCCCTGCCGCCAGAGCTGGCCGCGCAGCTCAAGGCACTGGCCCAGCCCCGCACGCTGGCAGCAGGCGACTGGCTGTTTCGCCGGGGCGACCCGCCCTGCGGGCTGTACGCGGTGGCGCGTGGCGCCCTCAGCATCTCGGGCACGGCCGCCTGCGGCGAGCAGGCCCGCACGGCGCTGCTGGCCCTGGTGGAGCCGCCGATGTGGCTGGGAGAGATTGCCCTGTTCGATGGCGCACAACGCACGCACGACGCCCAGGCCGCCACGGCCTGCATCGTGCTTCACGTGCCCCAGGCACCGCTGATGGAGTGGCTGGCCGCCCACCCCGGACACTGGCAAGCGCTGGCGTTGCTGCTGACGGACAAGCTGCGCGTGTGCCTGGTGGCGCTGGAAGAGCACACGCTGCTGCCGGCCCCCCAGCGCCTGGCGCGGCGCCTGGTGCGCATGGCCGAAGGCTTTGACCAGTGGCAGCCCGACGGCCAGGGCCGCCAGCGCTGGCGGCGCGAGCTGGATGTGTCCCAGGAGCAGCTGGCGCGCATGCTGGGCCTGTCACGCCAGACCACCAACCAGATCCTGCAGGAGCTGCAACTGGCCGGCTGCCTGCAGTTGCGGCGCGGCAAGATGGAGGTGCTGGACCGCCAAGGCCTGCGCGACGCGGGCTGGCCTGCGCAGTAGGCAGGCGCGCTGCAACGCCCGGGACTGGACAAGCGTCCCGGGCGCCCCACAATCGGGCTCCATGCAATACCACCACATCGGCAATGCGTCCGTGCCTACGGAATCGGGACGCACGATCCCCGTGCTGGACCCGTCGGACGGGCAGGCTTTCGACGAGCTCCAACGCGGCTCGCCCCAGGACATCGACCTGGCCGTGCGCTCTGCGCGCGAATGCCAGGACAGCGTCTGGAGCAAGCTCTCGGCCGCCGAACGCGGGCGCCTGCTGATGCGCCTGTCGGGCAGCGTGCTGCAGCATGCCGATGAACTCACGGCCATCGAGCAGCGCGACTGCGGCAAGCCCACGCGCCAGGCCCGCGCCGATGCGCTGGCGCTGGCGCGCTACTTCGAGTTCTATGCAGGCGCCTGCGACAAGCTGCACGGCGAGACCCTGCCCTACCAGCAAGGCTACAGCGCCCTGACCTGGCGCGAACCCCACGGAGTGACCGGCCATATCGTCCCCTGGAACTATCCCATGCAAATCCTGGGCCGCAGCGTGGGCGCGGCGCTGGCCGCGGGCAATACCTGCGTGGTCAAGCCCTCGGAAGACGCCTGCCTGTCCGTGCTGCGCGTGGCGCGGCTGGCCACCGAGGTCGGCTTTCCGGCAGGCGCCTTCAACGTGGTCACCGGCCTGGGGCACGAGGTGGGCGAGGCCCTGGCGCGCCATCCCGGCGTAGACCACCTGAGCTTCACGGGCAGCCCCGGCGTGGGCACGCTGATACAGCAGGCGGCTGCCGAGCGCCATTGCCCCGTCACGCTGGAGCTGGGCGGCAAGAGCCCGCAGATCGTGTTCGCGGATGCGGATCTGGACGCCGCCGTGCCGGCCATCGTCAACGCCATCGTGCAGAACGCCGGCCAGACCTGCTCGGCAGGCTCGCGCGTGCTGATCGACTCGCTGATCTACGAGCCGCTGCTCGAACGCCTGGGCCAGGCCTTCGAGGCGCTGCGCGTGGGTCCGGCCGCCATGGACCTGGACCTGGGTCCGCTGATCCGCGCCAGCCAGCAGCAGCGTGTCTGGGATTTCCTGTCCGACGCCCAGGTGGCAGGCATTGCCGTGGTGGCGCAGGGCCAGATCGTGGAGCATGCGCCCGACAGCGGCTTCTACCAGGCGCCCACCCTGCTGCGCGACGTGCCACCCGAGCACCGGCTGGCGCAGGAAGAGATCTTCGGCCCCGTGCTCTGCGCCATGCCCTTCCATGACGAGGACCATGCCGTGCAACTGGCCAACGGCACGGCCTACGGCCTGGTGGCCGGCCTGTGGACCCGTGACGGCGCGCGCCAGCTGCGCCTGGCGCGGCGCCTGCGCTGCGGCCAGGTCTTCGTCAACAACTACGGGGCGGGTGGCGGCGTGGAGCTGCCCTTCGGCGGCGTCAAGTCCAGCGGCCATGGCCGCGAAAAGGGCTTCGAGGCGCTCTATGGCTTCACCACGCTGAAGACCGTCGCCATACGGCATGGCTGATCCTGGCGCATGACGGAAAATCGCAAGGTGCCCGGCGCCAGCCGGCCGCACGCGACAGAAAGAAGAATTCCCCATGCCCTTGTCTCCCGTTCCCGACCGCACGCCCCAGCATGAACGCGACGTGCGCTACCGCAGCTACGCCCGCGCCGATGGCCTCTGGGACATCGAAGGCGAGCTGCGCGACAGCAAGACCCATGACATCGAACTGAGCGGCGGCCGCCACATGCCGGCCGGCACGGCCATACACCACATGTGGATACGCACCACGGTCGATGCCCGCCTGGCGGTGCAGGCCATCGAGGTCGTCATGGACTCCCATCCGCTGGGCCACTGCCCCGAGGCCACGCGGGCCCTGCAGAAAATGGTCGGCTGCAGCATGGCGCGCGGATGGCGCAAGGCCATCAACGAGAACCTGGGCGGCGTGGCCAGCTGCACGCATCTGCGCGAGCTGCTGTTCAACATGGCCACGGCCGCCTTCCAGTCCGTACCCGGCGTCTTTGGCGATGCCGACCCCAGCCAGCCACCACGCCACCTGGGCCAGTGCCTGGGCTGGGACTTCAATGGCCCCGGCGTGGCGCGCTATTACCCGCAGTTCGTGGGCTGGCAGCCCGGCACAGGCGGCGTGGCCCCGACCCCGGCGACCACCGCCACCACCGAAACCCAGGGGGCCTGACCCCCGACCGAGGAGCAAAGCCCGATGCGTGTCCAGGACAAATCCATCATCGTCACAGGCGCCGGCAGCGGCATAGGAGCCGGCATCGCCATGCGGCTGGCCGCCGAAGGCGCGCATATCGTCGTCAACGACATCGACCGCGAGGCCGGCACGCGCGTGGCACAGGCCATCAACGCCGTGGGCGGCCGCGCGCTCTATGTGCAGGCGGACATGACGCAGGGCGAACAGGTCAAGGCCCTGGTGGCCGCCACGCTGCAGGCCCACGGCCGGCTCGATGTCTTCGTCAACAACGCGGGCTGGACGCACCGCAACCGTCCCATGCTCGAAGTCAGCGAGGCCGAGTTCGACCGGGTCTATGCCATCAACGTCAAGAGCATTTATCTCTCGGCCATCCACGGCGTGCCGGCCATGCGCGCCAATCCGCCGATGGCCGATGGCCGCCCCGGCGGCGGCAGCTTCATCAACATCGCCTCCACGGCAGGCCTGCGCCCGCGCCCGGGGCTGACCTGGTACAACGGCTCCAAGGGCGCCGTCATCGTGACCAGCAAGTCCATGGCTGCGGAACTGGGCCCGGAGAACATCCGCGTCAACTGCATCAACCCCGTCTTCAACCCCGACACCGGCCTGGCCGCCGAGTTTGCCGGCGGCCCCGTGGACGAGGAGCGCCGCGCGCGCTTTCGGGCGACGATTCCGCTGGGCCGCTTTTCCACGGCGCTGGACGTGGCCAATGCCGCGCTGTATCTGGCCAGCGACGAGGCGGCCTTCATCAGCGGCACCTGCATCGAGGTGGATGGAGCGCGCTGCGTCTAGACGCAGATCAAGATCTGCAGGCTTGCGCAGAGCCTGGACATAGGCATTCGGGCAAAATCGCGGGCATGGCAGAACGAGTGATCCCCCTGGTCGACGAGCGCGCCCCCACGCGCCCGGCCACCGTGCCAAGACTGCTGCAGGCGCCCACCGGCGATCTGCGTGACAG
Organism: Delftia sp. ZNC0008; assembly: GCF_000799035.1. Taxonomy (NCBI): domain Bacteria; kingdom Pseudomonadati; phylum Pseudomonadota; class Betaproteobacteria; order Burkholderiales; family Comamonadaceae; genus Delftia; species Delftia sp. ZNC0008. The sequence goes on along the minus strand of NZ_JTKZ01000285.1, from coordinate 6,490 downwards.
GCTTGGCCGGCCGCTGCGCGACCTGCGCATCAGCATCACCGACCGCTGCAACTTCCGCTGCAGCTACTGCATGCCCAAGGAAGTCTTCGACAAGAACTACCGCTACCTGCCGCACGGCTCGCTGCTGAGCTTCGAGGAGATCACGCGCACGGCCCGCCTGTTCGTGCAGCATGGCGTGCGCAAGATCCGCCTGACCGGCGGCGAGCCGCTGCTGCGCAAGAACGTGGAAACGCTGGTGGAGCAGCTGTCTGCCCTGCGCACGCCCGACGGCCATCCGCTGGACCTGACGCTGACCACCAACGGCTCGCTGCTGGCGCGCAAGGCCCGGGCGCTCAAGGCGGCCGGCCTGAACCGCGTCACCGTCAGCCTGGACGGGCTGGACGACGCGGTGTTCCGCAGCATGAACGACGTGGACTTCCCGGTCTCCGACGTGCTGGCCGGCATCGAGGCGGCCCAGGCGGCAGGCCTGGGCAACATCAAGGTCAACATGGTGGTCAAGCGCGGCACCAACGAGGACCAGATCCTGCCCATGGCGCGCCACTTCCAGGGCACGGGCGTGACCTTGCGCTTCATCGAATACATGGACGTGGGCGCGACCAACGGCTGGCGCATGAACGAGGTCCTGCCCTCCGACGAAGTCATCGCCCGGCTGCGCGCCGAGCTGCCCCTGGTGCCGCTGCAGGCCAGCAGCCTGGGCGAGACCGCCGTGCGCTGGGGATATGCCGATGCGCAGGGCCTGCACGATCCCTCGCTGGGCGAGGTCGGCGTGATCAGCAGCGTCACCCACGCCTTTTGCGGCGACTGCAACCGTGCGCGCCTGTCCACCGAGGGCCGGCTGTACCTGTGCCTGTTCGCCTCCGAAGGCTGGGACCTGCGCAGCCTGCTGCGCAGCGGCGCCAGCGACGAGGAAGTGGCAGCCGCGCTGGCCCCCATCTGGCAGCAGCGCACCGACCGCTATTCCGAACTGCGCGCCAGCCTGCCGTCCAGCACGGACACGCAGCGCAGGCGCATAGAGATGAGCTACATCGGCGGCTGAGCCCGCGCGTCGCGCGCGGCTCCCTTTCCCTTTCCCCTCGGTTTCTCCATCACAAGCCACACATGCCCGTTTCCTCCCTGCCCGACACCCTGCCCTTGAGCGACATCACGGGCTGCGTGCTGGCAGGCGGGCGCGGCATGCGCATGGGCGGCATCGACAAGGGCCTGCAGCCCTTTCTGGGCCAGCCGCTGGCGGGCCACGCGCTGGACCGCCTTGCGCCCCAGGTCGGGCATCTGATGCTCAACGCCAATCGCCATGCCGAGGCCTATGCGCAACTGGGCGCCCCCTATGGCGCCCCGGTCTGGCCCGATGCCGAACCCGACTACCCCGGCCCGCTGGCCGGCTTTCTGAGCGGCCTCACCCATTGCCAGACACCCTGGCTGGTCTGCGTGCCCTGCGACACGCCGCTGTTCCCCCTGGACCTTGTACAGCGGCTCGCGCAGGCTGCGCTGGCGCAGCAGCCTGCGGCCGACATCGTCGTCGCCCATGGCTGGGAACGCTCGCTTGATACAGATCAATCCAGGCTGCGTGCCCAGCCCGTGTTCTGCCTGATGCGGTCATCGCTGCGTGATAGCCTGCAGTCCTTCATACGTTCGGGCGGCCGCAAGATCGATGCCTGGACGGGCCAGCACCGCTGCGCCACCGCCCTCTTCGATCGCGCGGACGACAGCCCGCTGGCCTTTGCCAACGCCAACACGCAGCAGGAGCTGCAGGCCCTGGCGCAGGCCGCGGCCTGTGTGCCCGTGACGCCGCCGTGACCGGCCTTGCCCCACCGGATTCCGTTCTGATGACCGCCACCTTCCAGCCCGCCTCCGCCCCCATCGCCTCCGCCCAGGACCTGAGCGTTGATCAGGCACTGTCCCAACTGGCCAGCCTGCTGCAGCCCCTGGGCCCGGTGGCGGATGTGGAAACACTGGCGCTGGCCGACGCGCTGGACCGCATGCTGGCCGAAGACATCGTCTCCCCCATCGACGTGCCCGCACATGACAACGCCGCCATGGATGGCTATGCCTTCGACGGCAGCCAGCTGCAGGCCGGCGCCCCGCTGGTGCTGCGCGTGGTCGGCCAGGCCCTGGCCGGCAAGCCCTGGCATGGCACGGTGCGGGCGGGCGAGTGCATCAAGATCATGACGGGCGCCGTGCTGCCGCCCGGTCTGGACACGGTGATCGCGCACGAACGCACCGAGCCCGCCGATGCGGCCTCGCCCGACCATGTACGCATCCCCGCCGGCAGCGTGCGCACCGGAGACAACCGCCGCAGGCGCGGCGAGGATCTGAGCCAGGGCTGCGTGGCGCTGGCGGCGGGCCAGCGCCTGCATCCGGCGGCCCTGGGCCTGATCGCCAGCCTGGGCCAGTCTCAGGTGCATGTTCGCAGGCGGCTGCGCGTGGCCTATTTCTCCACGGGCGATGAAATCCTGCACCCCGGCACGGCGCTGCGCGAAGGGGCGGTCTACGACAGCAACCGCTTCAGCCTCATCGGCCTGCTGCAGCGCATGGGCGTCAAGGTGCTGGACCTGGGCGTGGTGGCCGACCAGCCCGAAGCCTTGCAGGAGCGCCTGCGCGAAGCCGCCTCCCTGGCCGACGTGGTGCTGACCAGCGGCGGCATCAGTGCGGGCGAGGCCGACCATACGCGCGCCATGCTGCAACGCATGGGCAGCGTTCATTTCTGGCGACTGGCCATGCGGCCCGGCCGGCCGCTGGCCGTGGGCCTGTTGCAGCCCGATGCGGGCACGCCATTTGCCGCCAGCCGGCCACCGGCACGCACCACGGTACTGATCGGCCTGCCCGGCAATCCCGTGGCTGCCATGGTGAGCTTTCTGGTCTTTGTACGGCCGGCGCTGCTGCAACTCATGGGCGCCGCCGCCGTGGACGGTGAATCGGCCGCCCTGCCCCAGGCTGTGGCTGCGCAGGCCCTGTCCAAGCGGCCCGGCCGCACCGAGTACCAGCGCGGCATTCTGTCCAAGGGCGCCGATGGCCGCTGCATGGTGCGCACCACGGGGCCGCAGGGCTCGGGCGTACTCAGTTCCATGGCCGAGGCCGACTGCCTCATCGTGCTCGAACATGAGCGCGCTGCCGTGCAAGCCGGCGAAACCGTGTCCATCCTGCCGCTGCAGGCCTTTCCCTGACAGGAGATTGCCCCATGCCCTTCCAGTCCAAGCACCTGACCGACGCCCCCGATCGCAGCACCGTCGATACGCTGCCCGGCGCTACCTTGCTGGAGTTCGGCACCGCCTGGTGCGGCCACTGCCAGCGCGCGCAACCGCTGATTGCCCAGGCGCTGGATGCCGCCCCGCAGGTGGCCCACATCAAGGTGGAAGACGGCCCCGGCAGGGCCCTGGGACGCAGCTACCGCGTCAAGCTCTGGCCCACCCTGGTCTTTCTGCGTGACGGGCAGGAGGTGCAAAGGCTGGTGCGGCCCCAGCAGGCCCGCGAGATCGAGGACGCGCTGGCCCGCATCACCGCCCAACCCTGACACTTGCGGCGCAGCCGCTGCCTGTGTATCGCCGACAATGGCCCGCATGCCGTCCCAAAAGAAGCCTGCCGATTCCGCGCCCAAGAAGCCCCGCCGCACCAGCGGCCGCCCGCTGGCTGACGATGCCGTCGGCCGGGACATCATCCTGCAGACCACGGTCAACCTGCTCAAGACCCGCACGCCGGAGCAACTGAGCATTCTGGAAATCGCGGCGGCGGCTGGCGTCACGCGAGCGCTGGTGCGCTACTACTTCAGCAGCCTCAAGGGACTGCTGCAGGAAGTGACGGAGTCCCTGATGCGCGAGTTGCAAAACCGCATGGAAGTGGCGCTCAGGACGCAGGGCACGGTGGAAGAGCGCGTCTACCAGCGCCTGCTGCTGCGGCTGGATTTCATGCGCGAGCACCCGCAGTTCGAGCGGCTGGCGCTGTCCGAGATCTACCACTATGAAAGCGAAGAAGATCCGCCGCCCTCGGGCACGCCGCTGCAGCGCATCACGCGGCGCGGGCTGGAGCTGACCTCGACCATGCTGATGGACGGAGCGCAGGCCAGCCACCCGGCACAGGTGGACCCGCGCTTCATCCACCTGGCCATCCTCAGCATTTCGGCCTTCCTGCCCACGGCACGGCCGCTGCTGGCCGAACTGTTCGGGGAAGGGCCGCAGGCAGACCAGCAGGTCGAGCACTATCTGCGCTTCATGTCCCACCTGCTGGCCGAGCGCATCAGGCAGGATGCGCCGGCGCAAGACCACCCACCACACCCGGGCCACCACCCGGATTGACTTGCGCCGGCGCCCGCTGCTCCCTCCTTTCGTCCGGTGCGCTGCCCTCAGTCGGACTGTATGCCCAGCTCCTTGACCAGCCGCCCGAAGCGCTCGAAGTCGCTGGCGTTGGTCTTGCCCAGGCGCTGCGGCGGGCCGCCCACAGGGACGGTTCCCAGCGTGGCCATGCGTGCCACCACGTCGGGCATCTTGAGGACCTCGTTCAGGTGCGTATTCAGCAGCCTGACCACGTCGGCAGGCATGTTCCTGGGGCCGAACAGGCCGTACCAGGCGGTCAGCTCCACGTCCTTGTAGCCCAGCTCGGCCAGCGTGGGCACGTCGGGCGCCAGCGGCGAGCGCTGGGCGTCGGCCACGGCCAGCGCCACGAGCTTGCCGCCGGGCAGGTAGGGCGCGATGGAGCCCAGCGTGCTGTAGGTGAAGGGCACATGGCCGCCCACCACGTCCGTGACCGCAGGCGCCACCCCCTTGTAGGGGATGGACTCGAAGCGGGCGCCCGTGGCGCGCCGGACCATCTCGCCCAGAAAGTGCATGGGCGAGCCATTGCCCGGGGTGGCGTAGCCCAGCGAACGGCCCTGGCTCGCGGATACGGCCTCCTTGAGCGTGCGCACGCCCGCGCCGGGTCCGGCGACAAGGAACAGCGATGTGGAGCCGACCTCGATCACGGGCGTGAATCCGTTGAGCACGTCATATCCGTGGCCTGCGCCCAGCTTGAGCACCAGCTGGGCCATGGCAAAGGTATTGGGCGCCAGCAGCAGCGTATAGCCATCGGCCGGCGCCTTGGCCACATAGCTGCTGCCGATGGTGCCGCTGGCGCCTGCGCGGTTGTCCACAAGCACCGACTGTCCGATGCGGGCCGACAGCTTCTCGCCCAGCAGGCGCGCCAGCGCATCGGTGTCACCGCCTGCGGGATAGGCCACGACGATGGTGACGGGCTTGTGGGGATAGGCCTGCGCCTGGGCAGGACCGGCCAGCAGGGCCATGGCCAGGGCCATGCCTAGGGCAAGCGTTTTGCGTTTCGCTTTCATGGGATGGGCTTTCATCGTGGGTTTTGTCATTTTCAGCAAAGGCCGGGGCCGGGCTCACGCCTGGCGTATCGCCACGCGGTGCATGCGCCGCGCCGCGGGGTGGTAGTCGTTGACCGCGTAATGCTGGGTGGCCAGGTTGTCCCAGATGGCCACCGAGCCCTTGCGCCAGCGAAAGCGCACCTGCCATTCAGGCACCTTGGCCAGGCCGCTGAGCATGGCGATCAGCGCCGCGCTCTCGTCGCTGGTCACACCCTCGATGTGCGTGGTGTAGAGCGAGTTCACAAAGGCCACGGGCAGGCAGGTCACCGGGTGCACCAGGACCACGGGCTGCTCCAGCGGCGGATGCTTGAGGCGCGTGGCCCGATAGGCCTCGCCCGAGGGATCGCGGCGCATCAGGCTTTGCCTCAGGGCCGGCGCCTCCCAGTTGTGGGTGGCGCGCAGCGTGCGCAGATAGGCCTGCAGCTCGGGCGCCAGCGAGGCGAAGGCCGTGGTCATGCTGGCCCACATGGTGTCGCCGCCCGTGGGCGGCACGTCCACGGCGTAGAGGCAGGCACCGGCGGGCGGCTTGGTCTGCCAGGTCAGGTCGGCATGCCAGATGTCGGTGCCGGTGCGCGTGCCCTGGCTGATCAGCAGCTCGACATGCGGATCGTCCGGGTGCGAGGGAAAGGTGGAGGACACGGGCTCGACCTTGCCGAACACCTGGGCCACGCGCACCTGCTGCGCAGGGTCTAGCGTCTGGTCGCGGAAGAAGATGACCTGGCGCTCGGCCAGCAGCTTGCGCAGCGCGTCCGCATGGTCATGCACCTGCGCCGGGTCCGAGAGATCGATGCCGTATATCTCCGATCCTATGCACGGGGTGATGTGTTCGACTTGCATGAAATTCCTTTTCTCAAAAAAAGCCGGGGTTGGGGTGGTGATCAGGTGGACGCGATGTCCTGCGGCAGCGGCATGGAGCGGAACCGGCGGCCCGTGGCATGGAACATGGCCGTGGCCACGGCAGGCGCCGTGGGGCCCAGGGCCACTTCGCCGCAGCCCTGGGGCGGCCGGTCGCTTTCGACCAGGACCACCTCCACGCGGGGCATTTCGGACAGTTGCAGCAGCGGGTAGTCGTGGAAGTTGCTTTGCTGTACCGCGCCCTTGTCGAAGTCCAGCCGGCTCTTGAAGGTGTTGGTCAGCGCA
>NZ_JTKZ01000244.1:0-1825 GCF_000799035.1 Delftia sp. ZNC0008 | reverse complement strand
GCAGGGCCAGCAGGTTGCCGGGGTGCGGGTCGGCGTGGAACAGGCCGTCGCGCAGCACCATCTGCAAAAACGCGCAGGCGCCACGGCGCGCCAGCAGCGGGCCGTCCAGCGAGGGGTCCGCACCCACGGCCGAGGCCGGCACGCCCGGCACGAAGTCCTGCACCAGCAGGCGCGGCCCGCTCAATGCCCAGTGGATGGCCGGCACGACGATCTCGGGCTGGGCCGCGAAGTGCCGTGCCACGGCGTCGCCATTGTGGGCTTCGACGGTGAAATCCAGTTCCTCGCGCAGCGCCTGGCCCAGCTGGCGCGTGACCTCGCGCGGGCGGTAGCGTGCCAGCTGCGGCCATTGTTCCTGGGCCAGCAGCGCCAGGTGCTCTAGCAGGCGCAGGTCGGCTTCGATCTGGGGGCGCAGGCCGGGGCGCTGGACCTTGACCACGACTTCGATGTCGGCAGCGCTGGCCGCAGGGGGGCTGTCGCTGCCGCTGCAGTCTTCCTGGTCTTGCCGGTCATCCCGGTCATCCCGGTCTTCGGCCGCAGGCAGCCGCGCACGGTAAACCTGGGCCATGGAGGCCGAGGCCAGCGGCACGGGATCGAAATGCGTGAACACCTGCTCCACGGGCAGGCCCAGCGACTGCTCGATCAATGGCTGGGCCGTCTCCCAGGGCAGCGGGGCGGCGTGGCTGTGCAGTTGCTGCAGCGCGGCCGTCCATTCGGGCGCGAGCAGGTCCGAGCGCGTGGCCATGATCTGGCCCAGCTTGACGAAGCTGGGGCCCAGGTGTTCGAGGGCCATGCGCAGGCGCTCGGGGCGGCTGGCATCCAGCGGATGCTCGGGATGGGGCTGGCTGCCGCGCGGCGCGAAGCGGGCCAGGCCCAGCGTGTCGACCAGGTCGGCCAGCCCGAAGCGCAGCAGCACGCCGACGATTTCCTGCAGCCGGGCACGGTCGCGCACGGCGACCACGGCGGTTTGCAGCATGGGCATCTCCTGTCGGTGGTGGCAATGCGGTCCATTGTGCCGATGCGCCAGACGCCATTGCGCAGGAATCGCCCGCCTCCGGGGCGGGGCTCAGGCCAGCCGCTGCACCTGTACCGCGCAGTCGTAGAAGCTGGGCGCGCGGCCCAGGTCGGTCAGGCGCTGGTGGGTGAGCTCGTTGACATTGGTGCCGTTGTCGCCGTGCTTGCGCCACCAGATGCCCAGGCCGTTGACCACGCCACGGCGCGCGCGGCCGTTGAGGGTGGCGTGGCATTCGTAGCTGCCCCGGTCGTTGAAGACGCGCACGCGGTCGCCCTCGGCCACGCCGCGCGGGGCGGCGTCGTCGGGGTGCAGCTCCACCAGCGGGCGGCCTTCCATGGTGCGCAGGCTCTTGACGTTGACGAAGCTGCTGTTGAGAAAGTTGCGTGCCGGCGGCGAGATCATGGCCAGCGGGTAGCGCGCATCCGTTTCGGCGGTTTCGTAGTTGGGCAGGTAGTCGGGCAGCGGGTCCATGCCGCGCCGCGCCAGCTCGGCGCTGGTGAATTCGCAGCGGCCCGAGGGCGTGGCGAAGCCGCCCTCGGCAAAGGGGGCCTCGGGCAGGGCCAGGGTGGCAAAGCCCTTGTCCAGCAGCTCGTCGAAGTCCACGCCGCGGCCCTCGAACGCCTCGCGGCACAGTTGCTCGTCTCCCGTCTGGAAATGGGCAGCGGCAAAGGCGTCGTCATGCCGCGCCATGTGCGCGGCCAGGTCGCGGAAGATCTGGCCGTTGCTGCGCGCCTGGCCCAGCGGCGCGATGGCGGGGCGGTTGAGCAGCACGTCGGTATGGCCGTAGCTGCCGTGGATGTCCCAGTGCTCGAT
>NZ_JTKZ01000906.1:0-1790 GCF_000799035.1 Delftia sp. ZNC0008 | reverse complement strand
CCGCGTCCGATGAAGATGCCCTCGGCATGCCGGCCTGCAAAGCGCAGCCCGCGCGGCGAGGTGCCGGCCTGGAACAGCACGGGCGTGCGCTGGGGCGAGGGCGCGCTCATGTGGATGGCGTTGGCGCGGTAGAACGGCCCCTCATGCACCACCGGGTGCACCTTGCCGGGCAGGGCGTGGATGCGCCGCGCCTTGTCGGCGATCACGGCACCCTCTTCCCAGCTGCCTTCCCAGAGCTTGTAGGAAAGCTCCAGGAAGTCGTCGGCGCGGTCGTAGCGGCTGTCGTGCTCGGCCAGGCCGTTCTGGCCCAGTCCGCGCGCGCCGCTGTCCACATAGCCGGTGACGATGTTCCAGCCGATGCGGCCGTTGGTCAGCTGGTCCAGCGTGGTCACGTCGCGCGCAAAGGTATAGGGCTGGTGCGCGCCCACGGTGGCCGTGAGGCCGAAGCCGATGTGCCGCGTCACCGCCGCCATGGCCGAGACCAGCAGCCAGGGGTTGTTGACGGGCAGCTGTATGCCTTCGCGCAGGGTCAGGTCCACGCCGCCCTGGTAGACGTCGTAGTAGCCGACCACGTCGGCGATGAAGATGCCGTCGAACAGTCCTTCCTCCAGCACCCTGGCGATGTGGGTCCAGTAGGCCAGCGTGCCGTACTCGGTGGAGCGGTCGCGCGGATGGGTCCACAGGCCGTGGTGTATGTGGCCCACGCAGTTCATGTTGAAGGCGTTGACGTGGATGTGGCGCTTGGCTTGCGTCATGGGGCGGGTCCTGCAGTCCGTTGCGTCAGTTCTTCAACCAGGCCAGGCGGTAGAGCTTCTGGTCGTTCAGGTAGAAGGCGTGGATGGTCTTGCGCACCACGTCGGAGTTTTTGTAGATGTCAAGGAAGCGGGCGATGCGCGGGTCGGCCGCGCGGTCGCTGCGGGCCACGAACTGGATGGCCCAGGAGTCGTCCTCGTAGCTGGTGTAGGCCAGGCCCTTGCTGGCATCGAAGGCCTTGGAGGCGATGATGAAGTACGGAAATCCCTGGGCCAGGTCCACGTCGGGCGTGGTGCGGGCCAGCTGCGGGCCCTCGATCTCCACGAACTGCAGCTTCCTGGGGTTGGAGACGATGTCCGCCTGGGTGCCCAGCAGCCCGGTGTCGGGGCGCAGCGTGATCAGGCCCGCGTGCTGCAGCAGGCGCAGGCCGCGGCCCACGTTGACGGGGTCGCTGGCAATGGCCACCTTGGCGCCCGTGGGCAGGTCGGCCAGGGATTTGTGGCGCGTGGAGTACAGGCCCAGATAGGACAGGATGCCCGCCTGCACGCTGGTGAACTTGAAGCCCTTGCTGCGCGCGGCATGGGCCAGGTAGTTGCTGTTCTGGTAGTAGTTGAGGTCGATATCGCCCGCGTCCAGCGCCACGTTGGGCGTGGCCCAGTCGGTGAATTCCACCACCTGCACGTCCAGGCCCTGCTTCTTGGCCTCCTTGGCGGCGGCTTCCACCGAGTCCGCGAAGATGCCCGGCACCACGCCGATCTTCAGGGGCGCGGCCAGGGCGCTGCCTGCGAGCAGGGCAGCGCCCAGGAAGGCGGCCAGCCGGGGCCAGAGGGTGGGGGAGGTCGTTGTCATCATTGCATTCCTGTGTCGTTGGTAAAGGTCAGAGCGCGCCATGGCGCGGCGGGCGTATGCCGTTGAGCACGTAGTTGCCCACGGCGTGGTATTTCCAGCGCACGGGGTCGTGCAGGGTGTGGGTGCGCGCGTTGCGCCAGAAGCGGTCCAGGCCCTGTCCCGCCAGGGTGGAGGCCGTGCCTACGCGG
>NZ_JTKZ01000842.1:0-4359 GCF_000799035.1 Delftia sp. ZNC0008 | reverse complement strand
CCGCGTTGATCGCGCGCTTCGGCAAGCGCCGCATCACGGCGCTGGGGCTGGTGATGATCGCCGCCTCGGCCCTGATGGCGTTGATGGGGCTGGAGCTGCTGCACTTCTGGGGCTCCCTGGTGCTGCTGGGCGTGGGCTGGAACTTCGGCTTCATCGGCGCCACGGCCATGGTGACCGAGTGCTACCGCCCTGCCGAGCGCGCCAAGGTGCAGGCGCTCAACGATTTCCTGGTCTTCGGCACCGTGGCCGTGGCCTCGTTCGGCTCGGGCCAGCTGCTGCACACGGCCGGCTGGGACGGCATCAACACCTGGCTGCTGCCCATCGTGGGCGTGGTGCTGCTGATGCTGGCCGTGCAGGGACGGGGTCGCGGCGCGGGCGCGCCGACCTGAAGCCCCGACCGGTCAATCGCCAGGGTCCACGCGGCGGCTGCCCAGCCAGAGCACGGCCACCCAGCCCAGCAGCGCCAGGGCCAGCAGCACGGACAGATGCCATAGCGCCGCCTCCAGCGGGGCGCCGGCCTGGTTCAGTCGCAGCGAGGCCTGGATGGCCGCCGTGCTGGGCGACAGCCAGCGCAGCGCCTGCAGCAGTTGCGGCAGGGCTTCGGCCGGCCAGCTGAAGCCGCCGACGAAGGCCAGCGGGATGGAGGTGAACAGCACCACCTGCATGGCGCGCTCGCGGTTGGCCAGCCACCAGCCCAGCAGCGCCGCCGCTCCCGCCACAGCCGGGACGAAGACGGCCAGCAGCGCCAGCGCGCCCCAGGGATTGCCGCCGCGCGGATAGTCGTGCCAGACGAAGATCCAGCCGAAGTAGTACAGGCCCGAGAGCCAGCCCAGCGTGCACAGCGCCAGCAGCCGCGCCAGCCAGGTGCGTGCCGGCGCCCGGTCCAATCCCTGCTCGCGCCAGGTTCCCACCAGCAGCGCGCCGCCCATGAGCAGTGTCTGCTGCAGGATGATGATGGCCACGGCGGCGACGACGAAGCTGCCGTAGCCTTCCGTCGGATTGAACAGGGCCTGCATCTGCAGGTTGACGGGCGAGCGGCTGGCCTGGGCCTGCAATGCGCTCTGTCCGCCGGCCGTCAGCCGCCGCAGCTCCACGCCTGCCGAGACCGTGCCGAAGGCCTCGGCAAAGCCGTACTGCACCTGCTTGGCGGCCAGCGGGTAGGCACCGTTGGCATAGACGGGGACCACGGCCTCTTCGCTGCGCACCACGCGGCGCTTGAGGTCGCGCGGCAGCAGCGCGTAGCCCATGACGCGGCCATCCAGCAGGGCCTGCTGCGCCTGGGCCTCGTCGCCCGTGACCAGAGCGACTTCGATGCGCGGGCTGGCCTGGGCAAAGCGCAGCATCTGGCGTGCCAGGCCGCTGCCGTCGTGCTGCACCACGGCCACGGGCACGCGCTGCACGACCTCCTGCCCATAGAACCAGGGATAGAAGAAGCCGTAGAGCACGGGTGCGCCCACCAGCAGCATGAGCACGCCCACGTCGCCGAACACGGCACGCAGGGCGCTGATGAAGTCTTGCGCAAAGCCCCTGGCCATCTCAGCGCCCTCCCCATTTGTCGGGGCGGGAAAGGCCGCGCGCCAGGCCTGCCGTGGCCAGCAGCAGCAACACCAGCGCGGCCAGCAATAGCCCGGCCACCACGGGCAGGCTCTGCACGATGGGCGCGCCCATCTGCAGCTGCTCTATCTGCAGCCGCGCATAGTGGGTATAGGGCATGGACAGGGCCCAGGCACGTGCCGAATCGGGCATGGCCAGCAGCGGAAAACCCACGCCGCTGAACGCAAAGGCCGGCGCCGACAGCAGGCCCGCGCCCGAAAGCGCCGTGCGCAGCGACAGCGTGAGCGCCGCCAGCAGCGCCCCCGCCGCTAGGCTCACGGCGATCAGCAGCAGCAGGGCCAGCGCCACCCAGGCCAGGCTGGCAGCGCCCTGCCCCGGATGCCAGCCCCGTCCGGCCGTGAGCCACAGCATGGCCAGCGTACCGCCCAGGCCCAGGCTGGCCCAGGACAGCGCCAGCTTGCCTGCCAAGGCGCCCGCAATGGCGCTCCAGCCGGGCCTTCCCGGGCCCGCAGCCTCGGCCATCCACTGGCCCAGCGTGCGGTCGCGCAGCTCGCGCCCCACGGACCAGGCGCCGGCCGTCATGCCCAGGATGTGCAGCAGCGCGGGAATCAGCGCCGCCGCCAGGAACTGCTCGTAATTGGTGGAGATGTTGAACAGCGACACCAGGTTGGTGCGTATGGGCTCCATGCGCACGCGCAGCGCCTGGGCCGGGTCGCCGCGCTTGGCACGGGCCTGCATTTCCACGCCGGCCGACAGCGTTCCCACCACCTGGCGCAGGTCGCGCTGGATCAGGCTGGAATGCGTGGCCAGCTGGGCGTTGTGCATGAGCACCACGTCGGCCCCCTGGCCCCGCTTGATGTCGCGCGCAAAGCCGGGCGGGATCTGCACCACGGCGTAGGCATTCATGGACTGCAGCGCCCATTGCGCCTCCGAGGCATTGAGCGCCTGCGACTGCACGGCCAGGCCCGGCGTGGCGTCCAGCATGCGCACCAGCTGGCGCGACAGGGCGCTGTGGTCCTGGTCCCAGACGGCGACGGGCAGGCGCTGGACCAGGCCTGCCGAGAAGATCCAGACCATGAGCAGCAGCGCCAGCAGCGGCACCCAGCCGACCATGGCCAGGTCCCAGGGCCGTCCGCGCAGCAGACGCCATTCGCGCCGCAGGCTGGCGGCAAAGGCCGTGGGCGGGTTCGCGCTCACTGCCGCCGGCCGCTCAACGGCCGCCTTCCACGACCACGCTCATGCCGGGCCGCGCGCCTGCAATGGGCTGCTGCGGCCGCGCGCGGACCTCGAAGGTGCGCGCATCGAAGCCCTGGCCGGCGCGCGTCGCGCGCCAGGTGGCGAAGTCGGGCAGCACACCCAGGTAGTAGACCTCGAAGCCGGCCTCGCGGTTGTCCAGGCCCGGCAGGCGGCCGGTGAAGCGGCTGCCCTGGGCAAAGCGTGCAAGCTGGTCCTCGCGCACATTGAGCACCACCCACTGGTCGGCCAGGTCCACCACGGTGACCACGGCCACGCCCTGCGGGGACAGCTCGCCCTGGCGGGCCAGCACCTGGACCACCTCGCCGCCCACGGGGCTGCGCAGCTCGGTCTCGGCACGCGCGGCCTCCACCTCGGCGACCACGCCCTGCACCTGGCGTGCCTGGGCCTGGGCGGCACTGCGATCCTCCTGGCGCGCGCCCGAAGCCGCCATTTCATACTGCGCACGCGCGGCCAGCGCCTGGTCGCGCGAGGCGCGCCAGTTGGCATCGGCTTCATCGCGCTTCTGGGCCGCAACCAGTCCCTGGTCGAAGAGGCTTTGCACGCGGCGCAGCGAGGTCTGGGCCAGGTCGGCGGCCGTCTGGGCGCGCTGCCAGTTCAGGCGCGCCATCTGCACTTCCTGCGGGCGTGCGCCGGCCTGCGCCTTGTCGGCCTGGGCCTGGGCGGCATCGCGCGCGGCCTCGGCCTGGGCCAGCTTGGCGCGCACCTCGGGGCTGTCCATCTCCACCAGCAGATCGCCGGGCTGGATCTTCTGGCCTTCGGTGACCCGCACCTTGGCGATGCGCGCCGTGACCTTGGGCGCGATGTCGGTCTCGCGTGCCTCCATCTGGCCCTGGAAATACAGGGGGGCGGGCTGCGCCGCACGCCAAAAGCCCCAGGCCACGAGCAGCAGCACGGCCAGCACGATGGCCAGGGCCAGCCAGGGGCGCCTGCGCCCCGGCGGCACCGGCGCGGGGCCGGGTGCTTCGGTGGCGCTGCGGGGATGGTCGGGCGTGGCTGTGCTCATGGTGCGTCGGGTGGGATCTGTATGTCGGCTTGGGCCATGAATCGGTCGAATTCCTCGCTCTGGCCCGTGCTCTCCAGCAGTGCGGCCAGGGCCTGCACATACTGGTTGGCCAGTTCGGCACGCTGGGTCTGGACCTTGGCGAGATTGAGGCTGGCATCGATCAGGTCCAGCGTGGTGCTGGTGCCTTCCCGCAGGCCGGCCTCGCGCAGCCGCAGCAGCTCGCGCGCAAGATCCTCCTGGGCCTGCTGGGCCTGGTACTGGCGGCGTGCCTGCTCCACGCCCAGCCAGTTCTTTTCGACCAGCAGCGCGATGTCGCTGAGCGCCTGGGCTTGGGTCAGCTCGGCCTGCTCGATCTTGCGCTGCGAGGAGGCGGCCAGCGCATCGCGGTCGATGCTGTCCCACAGCGTCCAGCGCACGGCCACGCCTGCCACCCAGTTGGGCTTGCCGCTGGTGTTGACCTCGCGCGAACCGAAGGCCAGCAGCTGCGGCCGGCGCAGCGCCTCCTGGGCGTCGTGCAGGGACTCGGCCTGGCGCTTCTTACGCGG
>NZ_JTKZ01000716.1:0-6870 GCF_000799035.1 Delftia sp. ZNC0008 | reverse complement strand
CCGCGTAGATGCGGCGGCGCTCGCCGCGCTCGTCGGCGGCCATGCGCGGGGTGAAGACCGCTTCGGTGCGCAGCGTGGCGCAAGCCTGCTCCAGCCCGTCCCACAGCAGGCCTGCGCTGCCGGCCATGAAGGCGATGCCGCGCAGGCTGGCCTTGTCGGTATCGGCCAGGCGGCGCACGGGCAGGCCGCCCAGGTCGGCCTGGATCTGCAGCAGCGCATCGCTGCCCGACAGGCCGCCGCCCACCAGCAGCTCGCCCACCTCGGTGCCTGCGGCCGCCTCGTCGGCCTGCACGCAGGAGGCCACGGAATGCGCAATGCCTTCGAGGATGGAGCGCGCCAGCTGCGGCCGCGAGGTGGCCATGGACACGCCCGAGATCGAGGCCCGCGCGCCCGGCTCCATGGCCGGCAGGCGCAGGCCGGTGAGCGCGGGGATGAAGACCAGGTCGGCCGGCGTCTCGGCCTCGCGGGCCAGGGTGCTGATCTGCTGCGGGTTGTCGAACCACTGCAGCTTCTCGCAGATCCAGTTGAGCGCCGATCCCGTGGTGGGCACATAGGTCTCGATGGCATAGCGCGAGACACCGTCCATGCGCCGCGCCGTCATGGTCAGCGAGCTTTCATGGGCCGCGTCATGCGCGGGCAGCTTTGTTCCCGTGAGCACATCGACGAAGCTGCCCGTGCCATGCACGCACAGCGCCTGGCCCCGCTCCAGGCAGCCCAGGCCCACGGCGGCCGCATGCTGGTCGCCCGCACAGGCCAGGATGGGCACGGCCAGGCCCAGCAGCTCGGTGCGCGTGCGGCCGAAGTCCTGCACGTCCTCGCACAGGCGGGGCAGCAACTCGGCGGGAAACTCCAGCGCGTCCAGCCAGTCCTGCAGGTAGCGGTGATCGCCCAGCGCATAGGCGTTGCCCGAGGTCACATTGGTGGGCGTGGTGACCACGGCGCGCGCATCCGACAGATGCCACAGCAGCCAGGAGTCGATGGTGCCGAAGGCCAAGCGGCGCTGCTGCCAGGCCTGGGCCACGGCCGGGCATTCGCGCAGCTTGCGCGCGGCCCACAGGTAGGGCGAACGCACGCCCACGGGCCGGCCCGCGTGACGGATCAGCCGGGCATCCCAGTCGCCGGCCAGCAGGGCCAGTTCGTCGCGGTGGCGCGAGTCCTGCCAGACCATGATGGGCGCCAGCGAACGGCCCGTGGCCGTGTCCCAGAGCACGGCCGAGCAGCGCTGGTTGGCAATGGCCAGGGCCACGATCTGCTGGCCGCTGCCCTGGGCGCGGGCGATGGCGCGGCGGCACACGTCCAGCGTGCGCTCCAGCAGCAGGTCGGCGTCCTGCTCGACCACGCCGGGGCGCGGGCAGTGGATTTCCAGCGGCAGATAGTCCTGGGCGGACACCTGCCCGTCGCGCCCCACGACGGCGGCGCGCGTGCCCGAGGTGCCTTCGTCGATGCAAAGGATCACGGCTTCATGGTGCATGGAGTGTTCTCTTTCAGGCGGTGGTTTGAGCGATCTTGGCGGGCGGGGCGGCGCCGTCCGCGAACTGGGGCGCGCCGGGCTCGTCGTCGGGGTTCACCGTGGTGCGCGTGGGGTCCCAGCGGATGGAAAAGCAGACGATGCTGGCCAGCAGCGGCACCACGGACAGGATGAGGAAGGTGTTCTCCAGCCCGTACTGCTGGCGGAACAGCGGGAACACCAGCAGCCCCAGCGCCGCGCCCATGGCGCCCAGCGCGCCGATCACGCCGTTGGCGCCCGCGCGAAGCTCGCTGCGGAACGACAGCGTGGACAGGCTCTTGCCGTTGGCGCCGGGCCCGCCCGAATGAAAGAGGATGAACAGCGAGGGCACGGCCACGGCCAGCCAGATCGGCATGCGGCCGTTGAACAGGCCCAGCACCAGCAGCATCAGGAACACCAGCGCAAAGCCGAAGGCCGAGGCCCGCCGCAGGCCCAGCCTGCGCCCGATGACGGGCGACAGGAAGCCGCCGACGATGCCGAACACGTTGAACACCAGCGCGCCCAGCGTGGCCTCGCGGAAGTCCTTGCCGAACAGCGAGGCGCTGATCAGCGGCAGGTACCAGCCCACGGCAAAGTACTGGATGGACTGGCCTATCTGCACCGTGGCCGCCAGCAGCGTGCGCGGCAGGTAGATGCCGCGAAAGATCAGCAGCACATTGGCCAGCCCGCGCCGGGCCGGGTTGAGCACGGGAAGGCGTTCGGCGGGCGGCGCGGCCTCGAAGCGCTGGCCGTGTGCGCCGTAGATGCGCGTCATGGCGCGGGCGGCGTCATCCAGCCGCTCCTTGCGTGCCAGCCAGGTCGGGCTTTCCACCAGCAGCGCGGCCTGCATGCCCAGGATGAACAGGCCGAACACCGCCGTGGCAGCCACCGAATAGCGCCACAGCGAATCGCCCACATCCCAGGAATGGAACCACAGCGCCAGCACCAGGTTGCTGCACACGGCCATGTACCACATGCCCTGCCAGACATTGAGCCGGCTCTTGAGGCGGGCGGGCGTGAATTCGGCCAGCACCGCCATGGCGATGGCGAAGTCGATGCCATACGCCGCGCCCACGAAGAAGCGTCCGAAGAGGATGGTGGCGTAGTCGGGCGCCATGCTGACCAGCAGCGCGCCGGCCACGGCCAGCACCTTGGCGATGACCAGCGGGCGCATGCGGCCCCAGCGGTCGGCCATCCAGCCGCCGATGGGATTGAAGGCGATGGACACCCAGGAGGCCAGCGACGTCATCCAGGCCACTTCGGCCGGCGTCAGCTGCTGGTCGCGCGTCATGGGGCCCAGGCCCACGCTGAGTGCGGAGTTGGAGAATGCGTCGAGGAAAAGTCCGCCGAGGGCCAGCCACCAGATGGTGCCGGCGCGGCCTGAAATGCCCTGGCGTGCGTCGATGTAGGCGATGACATCCTGAACGCCGCGAACCCTGTGGATGCTGGTCTGCATGCTGGCCTCCTGTGTTTCTGCAAGAGGCCGGCAAACCGTACAGGCGCGACAAGACCATCTCACAGATGGTCTTCAAATCTTGAACCTGTGCGGCGATTCTAGGCAGCAGGCGCAGCCTGCGGATCGGTGAAAGCACCAGGGTGCGCGCAATGGCCGCGCCCAAAGAAAAGGCCCGCCGCAGAGAACCTGCGGCGGGCCTGGCGCGAAGTCCCTTCACGGGACCGTGCGCTGTGTGCTGTCAGTGGACCACGACAGGCTGCTGGGCCAGGCCGGCGTAGCGCTCCAGGGCGTCCTCGACCTCTTCCTCGGTGGGGGCGTCCTGCTGCCAGGCGATGATCTGCTTCTGGAACATCTCGGCCCAGGAGCCGTCCAGATAGACCTCCTTGCCCGAGCGCTTGTCCACGATTTCGAAGCCGTGGCGTGGCAGCTGGCGGGCGGCATCGACCTCAGCTTCGCCGGCCGCTGCATCCGGATCCATGTCGGGACGCAGATGGAGCACCACAAAAGATTCGGAGTCGTAAAGCATTTGCATGGTGTTCCCTTTCTGGCCCGTTGCCGGGCGTCGCACAGCCTACATGGCTGCGAAGCGCCGGATTTCAAGGACCGTGGGGGTCCCGATCTATCGCAGGCACTTGCATGCAGTATTCCACGGATTGGCATGCGCTGCGGCGTGTGCCGCAGGCCGCGCTGTGGTAGGCGGGCGGTGGCGGTGGCTGCAAGTGCAGGACTACCGGGAAATCACCGGTGTCCCACCGGTGTCCCGTGTGTCATGGCGCCTGGCGGCTCTTGAGCTGCAGATCGGCGAAGTCGCCGTTGTCCTGCGCCAGCCGGATGCGCACGGGCAGGTATTGCATGGACGGCGCCAGCCACAGCGAGGCCTGCTGGTCATCGCCGGCCGCCGCGATCTTGTCCAGCCGCAGCGCCTGCGTGCTGCCCGAGGGCAGGTCCAGCGTCTCGGTCTCGCCCACGCGGAAGGTCCAGCGGTCGGCGCGCCGTGCGCTGACGGTGATGAAGCTGATCTGCGTGCCCGCCGGGTAGCGCTGCGGCGCCGCCGCCAGCAGGGCCGACAGCTGCAGGAACACGCTGAGCCGGTCCTGCGCGCCGGGCGCGATGGGCGCGTCGGGCGCGCCCGTGCTGAAGCGCGCCAGGTTCTGGTCGAACGCCAGCTGCGCCGATTGCTCCTTGCGCGCCTTGTCGTTGAAGCGGCTGGGCTCCAGGCCCCTGTCGGTGATGCGGCCCTCGCTGGTCTGCGAGCGCGAGCCCAGCAGGAACAGGCTGACTTCCTGGCTGGCCTGGTACTGGCCGTTGGCATGGCGCCAGACCAGCTCGGCATTGGCCGAATAGTTGAAGCGCTTGGCCTGGCCGGTGACGGCGAACGACAGCCGCGCAGGATCGGGCAGTTGCACGGGAACGGGGGCGTCGGAGGCCAGCGGCGTGCCGTCGGGCGAGGTGATGGCCATGCCCTGGGCCGGGCCGGCCGAGGGAGTGGGCGGTGTTTCGGGTTCGGGCTTGGGAGCGGGCGGCGCCGGCGGCGTGGCCGGGGTTGCCCCGCTGCCGGCATCGGCGGTTTCAGAGGCTTCCGATGCAGCAGGCTCCTGCGCTGCGGCCATCGGCAAGGGCTCCACGGTTTCGCGGATGGGCGTGTCCAGCGGCTCGGGCGCAGGTGCGGTGGGCGCGGCGGGTGCCGGGCGCTGGACCTTGGGGCGAGGCTGCTGCGGCTTGGGCGCAGGCGCCTTCGGTGCGGGTACGGGCGCTGCAGGCGGGGGGGCGGGTGGCTCGGGCAGGGACAGCGCCCGCGTCTGCATGGCCGCCACCTCGGTGTGCGGCGCCGATACCTGGCTCCACAGCGGCAGGCCCAGCAGGGCCAGGGCGTGCACGCCCAGCACCACGGCGGTGAGGGCGGGCAGGGCGCGCTGGCGCAGGTGCATTTCAGGCATTCCAGCCCAGGTCCTGGGACAGCTGCACGCAGGCCTCGCGCAGGGGTGCATCGATGGCGCCGCCGTATTCGGGGTCGAAGGTGGCAATCGAGCCCAGCGTGGTCAGGCCCAGCACGATATGGCCCGAGGAGTCGAAGACCGGCGTGCAAAAGGCCACGATGCCGGGCAGCACGGTATCGACCACGCGGGCGGTGCCGCGCTCGCGCACCTCGGCCAGCATGGCATCTATGGCCTCGGGGGTGAGCGGCAGGTCCTTGCGCTGGATGCGGCGGGCCTTGTCCACCTCGGGCTCCAGCAGCGGGGCCGTGACCTCGCGCGGCAGCCAGGCCGCGAAGCAGCGCCCGGTGGCCGAGGCCAGCATGGGCATGACGTCGCCCAGGCGCAGGTTGGCGGTGACCGACTGCGCGCTTTCCTCCCAGTGCACGATGGTCGGCCCGTGGTTGCCCCAGACGGCGATGGCCGCCGTGTGGTGGATGCGCTCCATGAGCGCGGGCATGCGTTCGCGCGCCAGCCGCACGGGGTCCAGCCGCGCCAGCGAGGCCAGGCCCAGCTTGAGCGAGGCCGGGCCCAGGTCGTAGCGGGAGGTGCGCGCGTCCTGGGTGACCAGGCCGATGCGCTGGAAGCTCACGAGGTAGCGGTGCGCCTTGGCGGCGCTCATGCCGGCGTCGGACGCCAAGTCCTTGAGCATCTGCGGGCCCCGGGCGCGCGTCAGCGCCTCCAGCAATGTAAAACCGACCTCGACCGATTGAATCCCTGCGCGTTCCTTGTCCATTGCAATAGAATTTGGTTTTGTTTAGTTAAATCAATTTAACTTATCGTAATTCGTGGCTGCGTCGCCATGGGTATCCAGGCCGCTGCCCGGATGCCGTGGCGCGCGGCGGCGGCACGGGGGAGCAGCATGAAACTTGCCACATACAAGGACGGATCGCGGGACGGGCAACTGGTCGTGGTGTCACGCGACCTGAGCCAGGCCCATTATGCGACCGGCATAGCGAGCCGCATGCAGCAGGTGCTCGACGACTGGAGCTACATGGCGCCCCAGCTTCAGGACCTGTACCACCTGCTCAACAGCGGCAAGGCGGTCCATGCCTTTGCCTTCGATCCGCGCCAGTGCATGGCGCCGCTGCCGCGCGCCTACCAGTGGGCCGACGGCTCGGCCTACATCAACCATGTGGAGCTGGTGCGCCAGGCGCGCGGCGCCGAGGTGCCCGCCAATTTCTACACCGACCCGCTGATGTACCAGGGCGGCAGCGACGATTTCCTGGGCCCCTGCGACGACGTGGTGGTGCCCAGCGAGTCCATGGGCATCGACTTCGAGGCCGAGATCGCCGTCATCACCGCCGACGTGCCCATGGGCGCCACGCCCGAGCGTGCGCTGGGCGGCGTGCGCCTGGTCATGCTGGCCAACGACGTGAGCCTGCGCAACCTGATCCCCAATGAGCTGTCCAAGGGCTTCGGCTTCTTCCAGTCCAAGCCCGCCACCTCCTTCAGCCCCGTGGCCGTGACGCTGGACGAGCTGGGCGACGCCTGGAAGGGCGGCCGCCTGCACCTGACGCTGCAGTCCACCTGGAACGGCCGCAAGGTCGGCATGTGCGATGCGGGCGAGGACATGAGCTTTCACTTCGGCCAGCTCATCGCCCATATCTGCAAGACGCGCAATGTGCGCGCCGGCTCCATCGTGGGCAGCGGCACCGTGAGCAACAAGGGCGTGGAAAGCGGCAAGGGCAAGAACCGGCGCATGGAGTGGCCCAAGGGCTACAGCTGCATCGCCGAAAAGCGCTGCATAGAGACCATCCAGGACGGCGCGCCCAAGACCGAGTTCATGCGCTTTGGCGACACCATCCGCATCGAGATGAAGGGCAAGGACGGCCAGAGCATCTTCGGCGCCATCGACCAGAACATCGTCGAGCCTGCCGAATGAGCCGCGTCTGCGCACCCTGGTGGCGCCTGGCGGGCAGGTCGCTGCGCGCCGGCCTGGCCGCGCTACGCGG
>NZ_JTKZ01000555.1:0-2731 GCF_000799035.1 Delftia sp. ZNC0008 | reverse complement strand
CCGCGTCCCTGACCATCGACCTGCTGCACCAGTGCACCCTGTCCGGCGGCGACGACTACGAGCTGTGCTTCACGGCCCCGGCCGACCGGCGCGATGCCGTGCAGTCCGCAGGCCGCGACAGCGCCACGCGCGTCACGCGCATCGGCTGCATCGAGGAGCAGCCCGGCCTGCGGCTGATCGGCCCGGACGGTGCGGCCATGGCGCCCCGATGGGCCTCATTCGACCACTTCGCTGCGGCCTGAGGCCGCGCCAAACCACTTTCATCCGAGAAGGACTGCCCATGGTTCAACGCTCCGCCCTGCCCGCCCTCTCTGCCCTGGCAGCCGCCTGCTTCCTGCTGGCAGGCACCCCGGTCCAGGCCCAGGCACAAGCCCAGGAAGCCACCATCGCCCGCGCCCCCATCGCGCGCGTCACCCTGTATGCGGGCGTGGCCTCGGTGGAGCGCACGGCGCGCATCACGGCCGCCACGCGCCAGCTGGTGTTCGAGTGCCTGCCCGGCTCCATCGACCCGCAGAGCCTGCAGGTCAGCGCCGATGCCGGCGTGCGCCTGGGCGACTACAAGCTGCAGTCGCAGCCGCGCGAACTGGCCTCCAAGGCCTGCGCCAGCCCGCTGGAGCAGCAGATCCGCACGCTGGAAGACCAGCTGGCCGCGCTGGAGGCCGACGAGTCCGCCGCCAAGCTCGTGGGTGACTACCTGCAGGGCCTGGCCAAGCCCAGCGATGACGCCAAATCCCCCGCCCTGCCCGCCGCCAGCCAGCTGGGCGCCGCCACCGAGGCGCTGCGCAGCACCAGCCGTGGCAACACGCTGCGCGCCCACCAGATCCTGCGGCAAAAGCAGGCGCTGCAGGAGCAGCTCAGGCCGCTGCAGCTCGAACGCGACCGCACGGGCGCAGGCAACGCCCAGGTGATGAAGGTCACCGTGCAACTGGCCAGCCCGGCCGATGCCAATGTGCAGCTGACCTACCAGGTGCGCGGCCCGAGCTGGCAGCCCACCTACCGCGCCCAGCTGGACCCGGCCAAGGGCACGGTGGCCATCGAACGCCTGGCCCTGGTGGCCCAGAACAGCGGCGAGGACTGGAGCCAGGTGCAGCTGCTGCTGTCCACCGGCCAGCCTTCGCGCAGCACGCAGGCGCGCCTGCCCAATCCCTGGACGCTGGATGTGGAACGGCCCCGCCCCGTGGCCGCCATGGCCCCTGCGCCAGCGCCGGCCCCGGCGGCCCCTGCGATGATGCTGGAGCGCGCCCGCAAGCCCGGGGCGGCCGGCGAGGCCGCCGAACTGCCGGTGCTCGATGTCGCCAGCCTCAACACCGCCTACGCCACGCAGTTCTCCGTGCCCTACCGCATCAGCGTGCCCTCCAGCAGCGAGCGCGTGACCCTGGCCCTGGGCTCGCAGAACCTGCCAGCCACCCTGCTCACGCGCACGGCGCCCGCCGTGGAAGAGGCCGCCTACCTGGTGGCCCAGCTGGCCGTGCCGGCCGGTGTCTGGCCCGCAGGCCCCGTGGCCCTGTTCCGCGAAGGCGCCTTCGCCGGCCAGGGCCGGCTGGACTTCGGCAACGCCGCCGCGCTGGCCCAGGGCCTGTCCTTCGGCCGTGACGACAAGGTGGTCGTGCGCAACCTGCCCGTGGACTCGGCCACGGGCAGCGGCGGCCTGCTCAGCAGCAGCACCGAACGCCAGGTCACGCGGCGCTTCCAGGTGGACAACCGCCATGACCGCGCCATCGAGCTGCAGGTGGTGGACGCCGCACCCGTCTCGCGCAACGAGCAGATCCGCGTGCAGTCCCAGTACAACCCGCAGCCGGCCACCACGCGCTGGAACGACCGCAACGGCATGATCGCCTGGCAGCAGCCGCTGGCCGCTGGCGCCAGCGCCAGCTTCGAGGCCCGCCACCAGATCCGCCATCCGCAGGATCTGGCGGTCGAAGAGCGTCAGTGAAGCACCAGGGCCGCGCTTATGATCTCGCCCCATGAGTGACGCGCCGCTGCGGCCGGAGGTTTCCGGCGATCCTGCTACCCCCACCTTTGCCTCTGCGGCGCGCCCACCGGAAGGCCCGCCGCAGAGCGGCATGGCACGCCCCACGCTGGAATTCATGATGTCCCACCCGGCCCACTTCATCGCCATGGGGCTGGGCTCGGGGCTGGGGCGCATCGCGCCCGGCACCGTGGGCACGCTGTGGGCCTGGCTGTCCTTCCTGCTGCTGCAGCACTGGTTCACGCCCCAGCAGATCGGCCTGCTGATCGCGGGCAGCATTCCGCTGGGCTGGTGGGCCTGCACGGTCACGGCGCGCCACATGCGCGTGGCCGACCCGGGCAACCTGGTCTGGGACGAGATCGTGGCCTTCTGGCTGGTGCTGTGGCTGGTCATGCCCACGGGCTTCTGGGGCCAGCTCATCGCCTTTGCGCTGTTTCGCTTCTTCGACGCCGCCAAGCCCCAGCCCGTCAAATGGGCGGACCGGTGCTTCAAGGGCTTCGGCTGGCGCGGCGGCTGGGGGATCATGTTCGATGACCTGGTGGCCGCCTTCTGCACGCTGCTGGTCATCGCGCTATGGCGCCATTTCATTGGCTGAAGGAGCTGGCATGGGCGCATCCCACGAACTCGTCGAAACCCTGGCAGGCCTGCTGCTGCAGCGCGGCTGGATGCTGGCCACGGCCGAGAGCTGCACGGGCGGCATGATCGCTGCGGCCTGCACGGACCGCGCCGGCTCCAGCGAATGGTTCGAGCGCGGCCTTGTCA
>NZ_JTKZ01000358.1:0-1420 GCF_000799035.1 Delftia sp. ZNC0008 | reverse complement strand
GAAGAGCTGGCTGATGTTTTCCTGGCCGCGCAATTCACGGAAATGCAGTTCATCGCCCAATGGCGTGTGGATGGTGACTCGGCGTGTCATTGCTGCTTGCGCCCCGCTGGGGACACCCTCCCGTTATCTGATAAATGAAAATCATAGACAGATGAATGGCGATAGGGCAACACAATCGGGACTAGGAGTACTCTGAAAATTGCGGGCAATTGCTTGCCGCCGCAATCTCATGCCTGGCCATGGCATGAACAGTTTCAGGCGCCGAACGTCATGTTCAACAGAGGCGCAGTACCGGATCGCCGCGATCCGGAACTGGCTTCGCCGATGTTCAACTGCACAAGGACGCCTGCATGTCTACAAGCTGCTTCGACCGCGAAGACGAAACCTTCATCGTTCTGGTCAACCACGAGGAACAGTATTCCATCTGGCCGCACTGGAAGGCCGTGCCCGGCGGCTGGACCGCCGTGGAGGGTGTGAAGGGCGACAAGAAAACCGTGCTCGACTACGTGGACGCCACCTGGACCGACATGCGGCCCAAGTCGCTGCGCGTGTGGATGCAGCAGCAGGAGCAGGCGGGCTCCGGCGCCGCGCGGCACAAGGCCGATACCGATACCGAAACCGCAGCGGGCTGACGCGCATGCACGCGCCGCTGACCCTGCTGTGCCTGCCGTGCGCAGGCGCCAGCGCCACCATGTACCTGCGCTGGCGCAGGCTGCTGCCCCACTGGATCCGCATTGCGCCGGTGGAGCTGCCGGGGCGGGGCAGCCGGCTGGGCGAGCCTGCGGTCGAGGACTTCGGGCAGCTGGTATCGCTGCTGTGCGCCGAGCAGCGCCAGGCCATGCGCGGCCGCTTTGCGCTGCTGGGCCACAGCATGGGCGCGCTGCTGGCCTTCGGCATGGCGCGGCAGTTGCGCGAGCAGGGCAGGGAGCTGCCGCTGGCCCTGGTTGCCTCGGGCAGCCCGGCACCGGCCTGCCGCGATCCCGAGCGCTTTGCGGGCAAGGGCGACGATGCGGCGCTGATTGCCGATCTGCGCAGGCAGGGCGGCACGCCCGAAGAGGTGTTTGGCAGCCCCGAGCTCATGCGCATCACGCTGGATGTGCTGGGGTCCGACTACCGCGTCTGCGAGAGCTTCGGCCATGTGCCCGCTGCGGGCCTGCCGCTGCCGGTGCATGTCTTTGCGGGGCGGCAGGACGACATCGAGGCGCCCCGCGTCCAGGCCTGGTCGCAGGAGGCCGCCGGGGCCTTCACGCTGGACTGGTTCGAGGGCGGGCATTTCTTCATCAGGCAGCGCGAAGGCGATGTGCTGGCCGTGCTGGCGCAGCGCCTGGCCGGGGCCCAGTCACTCCAGGGGGAAATCCATGCAGCTCGTGTCCGTGCGTGAGGCCATGAGCCAGGGCATCGAGGTCTTCAGGCTACGCGG
>NZ_JTKZ01000834.1:0-406 GCF_000799035.1 Delftia sp. ZNC0008 | reverse complement strand
CGCTGGCCACGCCGTGGCGGAACTCGACGGGAATGCGGCTGTCGCCATCCGACCCGCCGCAGCCAGCCAGTGGCAGCGCCAGGGCCGAGGCGCCCATGCCGCGCACGAAATGGCGGCGGCTGGCCACGAGGCCGGATTCGCGGGAGCCGGCTTTCGCCTGCTGCAGGATGTTGGTGATGCTCTCTTTGTGCTTCATGCTGGACCGGGGCCCGAAGGCCTCCGTGGGGTGGTATGAAGCCAGCGAGCATCGGCGGCGCAGGTGACAGGCAGATGTCACCTGCGCCTGGCGCTCAACTATGCAAACGCGGCGGCCAGGGCCTGCTCCAGGTCGGCACGCAGGTCCTGCACCGCTTCCAGGCCGATGGCAAAGCGCACCACGGTGCCGCTGCGCAGCTGGGGCGTGGGG